>JAYVRQ010000062.1:0-2567 GCA_043776145.1 Chthoniobacteraceae bacterium | reverse complement strand
CATTCGCGCCGAGGATTTCCGTCCAGTCGAGCGCGGTCTCCTGCTTCGCATCGAGTTGCGGATCGGCAAGCGGGAGCACGCGGTCGGCGATGATTTTTCCGTCGATCAAACCCGCCGGGATCGCCTGGAAAAACTCGTCCGTCTCCGTGTCGTTTTCCTTGTAATCCTTGTTGTACTTTTCAAACGCCGCGACCGCCTGCGCGGCCTTCTCCGGCGGCACGAGTCGCGCGAGGATGCGCAGCGATTTCAGGTTCACCGATTGCGCGGGAAATTTCCGCCGCCCGTTCGCACTTTGATGGCCGGTGATCGTCGGGAGATAGATGCGCGGCTTCACCGGATCGAATTTGAAGGCGCGGCCCCGCTCGCCGGAAAGCGGCAGGCCGGAATCCGCGACGAGCGCCGCGTCGAACTCCACGCGATACTCGACGCCGCGCTCGAAATCGCCGCGCAGCGTGATCGTCTCGGACGCGGGCTCGAAGCGCAGATTTTTCACCTCGGGCGTGAGACGGAAAAACTTCGCCGCCGTGTCCTCGTCCACATCCGGCGCGAGATCGTGCGAAAAGGAAATCGCCACGCTGCGCCCGTTGTTCAGGTAGCTGGAAGTCACGAGCGTTTTCAGCGTGAACGGCACGACGCGACCGAGCGGCACGACGCGGGGACTGGCGAGCCGGTATTCCCCCGCGATGGCCGCGAGGCCCGGCTTCACTTCGAGCCGCCACACCCCGCCGGGAAGCAGCGGCGAGACCGGTGTGACGATGAAGCGATTCCGCTGCGGCTCCTGGTTTTCTTCAGCGCCGTCCCCGTCCTCCGAGTCCGATTCCGCCTTGGTTTGCGCGGGGTTGCGCGCGAGCTGCCAGCGGCGATCCCAATCCTCATCCTCCGCGGGCACGCGAAAATAATCGCCCTCGATCGCGTAACGCACCGATGCCGCGATGGTCTTCCCCCCGTCGTCCGCGAAGCGGAAAAGTTGCGCCGCGCCTTCCAACTTCACGTCACGATTAAACGCCAGCTTCACCGCCGGCAGCGGCGACGCGGAGTCGCCTTCCGACACGCCGCTCTCCGTCGTCGTGATTTGAAAAGGCGGCGTTTTCAGCACCGCGCGAAAGCCGTTCACGACCGGCTTCTTTCCCGCGTCCAAAAGTTTCGGGCGCAGCGCGACCACAAAGGCCGTCCCCATCTTCGGAGCCTCCGTCGGCACGAAGACACCGCTGCGCTGGCTGAGCCAGGTGAATTTTCCGGGCAGCGCGGGCTGGATCGCGAGCGGCGATTGGTCCGTCTCGATGCCGAGTTGATCCCGGCCCACCATCTCGCGCGCGAAGCGGACTTCGAGCGTCGTGGACGGCAGAAGCGCACCGCCTTCCACCAGCAACTCCGCCTCCGGCGCGGCCCACGCCTTTACTAATGAGATCGTGAAAATGCCGAGGATCGACGCAAGGCGGAGGCAGCGGGTGAAGGTCATGGCTACTTCGGGCGCACTTTCGCCTTCTTCTCCTCGCAATCCTGCTGAAGCCGGCGCAGCTCCCGCGCGAGCTGGTCCTCGAGTTCCAGCACCTCCCCGTCCTTCCCGTCGAAACGCGCCTTCGCGATTTGATCCTGCAAAAAAACTTCGCGCTCCGCGATCTTTGCTTTGAACACCGCCTCGATCTCCGCGATTTCGGCTTTCTGCTTTTCGGTCAGCGTGACGGTTGGCGACTTTTTTTCGAGCCGCTGCATGGCGAGTTCGTAGGCGGATTTCATGGGATGTTTGGAGTTGAGGGTTGTGCGTTGAGGGCGGCGCGGCTTTCGTACGCGCTCCGCAATCAAGCGAACGCCACGCAACACTCAACACGCAACATTTAACACGCACCCGTCCCCGTGATCCAACTTCTCAGCACCGACTTCGACGGCACGCTCGTCGATCACTATGTCGAGCCCCACGTCTCCCCCGCGCTCTTCGCGGCGCTCGCGGAATTGCGCGCGCGCGGATGTTTGTGGGCCGTGAATACCGGGCGCGAGTTGCAGCACATCGTCGAGGGGCTCGCCGAATTTCACTTCCCCATCGAGCCCGACTACGTGCTCACTGCCGAGCGCGAGGTCTTTCAACGCGGGCCGGATGGGAAGTGGCAGGATTACGGCGACTGGAATGCGCGCTGCGCCGACGCGCACGACAAACTTTTTTCTCAATCCGACCGCCTGCTCGCCGACATCGCAGCCTTCCTCGCGCAGATGCCCGGCGCACAGGCGATTCACATGGGCGGGCGCATGGTCGGCCTCGTCACCGCGACCGATGCGGACATGGATCGTGTCTGCGAATTTCTCGAACACGAGCGCGCGCGCGTCCCCGGTTTTCAATACATGCGCAACACGATCTACGTGCGCTTTTGCCACGAGGATTACAGCAAGGGCACCGCGCTCGCCGAACTCGCGCGCTTGCGCGGAATCGCCCGCGAAAACATTTTCGCCGCGGGCGATCATCTCAACGACCTGCCGATGCTCGACGGCACGCACGCGCAATGGGTCGCGTGTCCCGGCAATGCGGTGGAGCCGGTGAAAAGCGCGGTGACGCGCGCCGGCGGCTATGTCGCGAC
>JAYVRQ010000061.1:0-8478 GCA_043776145.1 Chthoniobacteraceae bacterium | reverse complement strand
GATCCACTTTTTGATCACTTCGCGCTCGCGCGCGGCGAGCTGGCGATGCTCTTTGCGCGGCGGCATCACGTCATCCTCGTCCTGCGTGATGATGCGCTGCCACACGTCGCTCTCAGCAGGCTTGCCGGGCACGATGGGGAAGACGTCATCAATCTTCGCGAGCGCCGCCTCGCGCACATCGAGCCGCAGATCGGCCTTCCGCGTCGCCTTGTCGAAGCCGTGGCAGCGGAAGCACGCATCGGCGAGGATGGGCCGCACATCGCGATTGTAGGTCACCTTCGCCGGGATCGGCGCATCCGCAGCCAAAGCGGACGAGAGCAAGAGCGGGAAAAGGAGGGCGCGTTTCACGGCCGGAATCTTTCCGATGTCCCAGGGCAACGCAAGGCAGGCGATCCCTCAAAGCCGACGCAGCAAAATTGCGGCGGCGATGAGAGGAGACCTCCGGGTGGAGCACGCGACTCGCGTGCCGTCTGCGGCGACCCGCCGCAGACACCAGACGCCTGTGTGTTTATGAGCGGCGTTCAGATGGGTGGCCTCACAGGTCTGGATGTCTTGCGTGATTGCTCATACTATTTTTTAAATAATCCGACAAGAAGACGCGTAGCGTCGATGACAACAATAGCCGTGGGTGACGAGGAACGAGGAACCCACGGATCGGAGCAACATGCGATGAGCCGCGTAGCGGCACCACAAGACCGGAGGGCTGGAGGGCTTGCGTCCTGTTGCGCTGCTACGCAGCGCGTCCGCGTTGGCGGTGATCCTCGTTCCTCGTCACCCACGGCTATTGTTGTTTTGGCGCTACGCGCCACCGCTGCCACCTGTCCGGATATTTCCGAAAGATGGTATCACACGCCACGACACGTTCCCGGCGAGTCGCGTGCTCCACCCGTGAGTCGCCGTCGTTCACCAGCGTTATCCGGATGCATCAGCTCCAGGGTGATGCCATCGTCTCGCGTCTCAGGGCACCCCGCCATTTCCATGCGATTCCATTTTCCCCATTGACACCCCATCCCCGCCTCCGCTAAACGCGGCATAGTTTGTAAAAAGTCAGTCTTAGTTTGGTGATTTTATGAAGTGTACCCCCCCCCCAGCAACATCGGCAGTGTCACCCGCGCGCCGTCGCTTCTCTCCCGTTGCCGCCGTCCCGCGGTCGGGTGGCTGCAGTTGCTTGTCATCCTTTTCTGGATATTCGTCCCGGCACTGCGCACGAACGCCATCTATGTGCCTGACAGCACCGGCAATCCCTACTGGGTGCCGCTGACATACGCGGACACCAAGCCCTCCGGCGGGCCGGACATGGGCAATTCCAATAATAGCCAATACCCGGCCTGGTACAGCCAGTTCCAAGTGGCGGTGAACGACAGCAGCCTCGTGTGGTGGGGCGGCGGCAGCAGCGACTATTACGGCTATCCCTACGTCATAGACGGCTCGATGATGACCTTTCCCGGCCAGTGGCATCCTGCGACCGATGGCGATACGGACGACGACGGCATCCCAGACTCCATCGACCCATATCCCAATGACCCGAACAACAACAGTTGCTGGTGGCCCGGCGGTGTCGCTGAGTTTGGCGGGAACAGCTACATGCTCCGCGCGCAGTGGTTCGCAGGCTCCAGTGCGGATGTGAACGCCAACGGCATCTCGGACGCTGTGGAGGCGGTCATCGGCGCCAATGCTCCGATCCTGTTCTACTGGCCGGGCGGCGAGTTCCTGCTGGATGGCCAGTATAGCTGGCTGGCACCCATGTATTTTTACGGCTACGACCCCAGCGACCCAAATGACGATGCGGGGGACAGGGACGGCGACGGCATCCCAAATGCCCTCGACCCGTACCCGAGCGACTATTGGAACAACTCCTACTATTGGTGGGATGGCGGCGACTATTTCATCAATGGCCTCTCCACGCACTTCGATGAAGGCTGGCACGGCGGCATCCTCGCGGATTCCGATGGCGATGGCATCCCGGACGAACTCGATCCGTATCCGGGCGAATATGATAACAACACCGCATGGTGGGCGGGCGGCGCTGTCTGGATGGATGGCACCATCCAGACGCTCCCAGGCCAGTACCATGCCGCGGATGTGGGCGACAGCGATGGCGACAGCATCCCGGATGACCTCGACCCCTATGCGGACGACTCATCGAACCGCACCGTGGCGTGGGCCGGTGGTGATTTCATCATTGATGGCATCTTCGTCCCCTATGCCGCGCAGAATGTGGCCGGGACTGCCGAGGGCAATCCGCTGGACACAAATAGCGACGGCATCCCGGACACCGCGACCCCTTTCTCCAGCGACTACATGGACTGCTTCATCTGGCCGCCAGTGGATGCAAATGGCGCACCTACGGGCGTCTCCTATCCCATGGATGCGGATAACCATCCCGTCTATTTCACCAGCACCACCTACTATATCCCATGGGTGGATACGGATGGCGATGGCATCCCGGACATCGCCGACCCTTATCCCGAGGACTATTACAATGGCAACGACAGCGATGGCGACGGCATCCCGGATTCTGTGGAGATGGACAGCCGTTACTCCAGGGCGATGAATGGGGGCAATCCCTTCGGCCTAAGTCCCGGCGACCCAGCCGACGCGGATTCCCCCCGCTACGTCTATTCCACAGCCTATGGCTGGCAGACGGATGGGATCAGTTGGAAGCAGGCATACGACCACGGCTGGCTCGATCTCCTGCAGGATGGCACGATCGACAGCGACGGCGATGGCATGAGTGATCTTTACGAAGTCATCAACGGCCTGAACCCGAACGACCCCAATGACGCCGTGGACGCCCCCATTGGCTATCTTGATCCAAACGTCGCCGTTCCCACGATGAATGACTTCATCCTGAACATCGAGAAGGCGAGGGAAGGCATACCGATTTCCACAGTGGTCACGGATTGGTCTCAGTATCAGCAGATCACCGGGAGCTCTTCATCGAGCCTCCCGCAGCACGACTTCAGCAAGAGCGTGGCGGAAAACGACTGGGACGGCGACGGCGTGAGCAACCGCGACGAAATTTTCTTTGGCACCGACTCTCGCGACCCCGGTATATTCCCAAGCAATGAGCAGCTCATAGACGGCTACCTCGCCGGCCAGCTCTCCGCGACCACCATCGCGAATTTCTACGACTCGCTCTTCTCAGCTCTGGATGCCAATGGCGACGGCATCCCCGACGGCATCGAGCACACCTATGGCATAGATGCCGACAACATAGACACCATCCGCACCATCGGCGACGAAACCGACGGCCTCACATGGCGGCAGGCTTGGGAGAACGGCTGGCTCGACTCCCTCATGCCGTGCGGATGCGGCGGCGACCTCTGCGGCTGCGCGCACGCGACCGTCTGCGATGAGGATCCAAACGCGTGCATAACCTGCGACTGCGGCGGCGAAGCCTGCTCGTGTGGCAACAAGAGCGGCTGTGGAGGCGATGCAAGCCAGTGTACGATGCAGCAAACATGCACATGCGGCGGCGACGCCTGCACATGTTCCGATCCGAGCATCTGCGGAGGTGATACGAGCCAGTGTACCAGTGTCCAATCCTGCACATGCGGCGGCAACGCCTGCGAATGTGCCGACACGAGCGTCTGCGGGGGCGATCCGACGCAATGTACTGTGCAAGAGCCACCAACGACTTTAACAATTACGACGACGGAGCTTCCCGAGGGCACTTTCAATGAGCGCTACCCGGATGAGATAAGCGCAGACGTTTCACCCGTCCAACTCACCGCCACAGGCGGTACGCTCACATACGGCACCGACACGTACACATGGAGCATTAGCGGCCTTCCAAGCGGCCTTGCATATAATTCAACGACCGGCATAATCTCAGGCACTCCGACGGAGACTGGAGACTTTCCGCTACAGGTATGGGTCGCTGATTCTGCCTCCCCCTATCCCAATACGGATTATCGGGAGGATTTGATTATCCTCATTAAAACTCCGCCGGATCAACCGACGGTTGCGATAACCAAAAGTGGATTTCACGGCACAAAGAAAATATCAATTATCCCAGATAGTGATGGCAATCCGTACGAGGCTTACGAATACGTCGCTCCGAGTGAATCATCCGAAGGCCAAAATCTTCCTATTGCGTATGTCAAAGATGCGGCATTGAAACTCTCCCTGTTCATTACTGTCTCGGACCCGGCCAATCAGATTGGCACACGTCCTCTCAAGGTAAGCGCTGAGCTGCCGAACGGAATGACTTTGCCCGCCACAGAGATGACTCAGGATTCGCCGAATAGCCCGACGTATAAAATTTTAAGCATAGCGGTGACAGGCGGATTTCCGCAAAATGTTTACTATTGGGACGCAGGCACAGTGGAGACGCCAGGCGCAAATCCATTCCGGATAAAATGGCACTTCTCATATACAGATGGGAATGGAAACGATGTTTCTATCGGGGATAAGCCGACGGATCATACTGTTTATGTCACCGCTGGATCTCCATTGGAAGGCGCTCTCGGATACGAGACATTACTTAACATCGGGTGTAAGGCGGCGGCTGGAAAAAACGCCAACGATGAGATCGTAGCGGCTATATGGCCAGTTTTCCAGAGTCGCATGGTACAGAAAGTGCAACCCGGAACGAGTTGCCTTGGTAATCAGCTTTATTACTACGGCGGCGGCAGTGATAACCCTGGTCCTGCGACCGCATTTGCCCAGACAACCGGTCAACTGCTGAAGCTCGAAGACGGTGATTGTGAGGCTTGGGCTAATCTACTGAAAGACGTGCTTGCTTTGCACGGGATTTTAGTTGACTCGCCGCCGGGCGGTAATGCTCCAGGCCTTGTAAAACTTAAACCGAAGATCAGCGAGCCAATCACGCTCTTCGCATGGCTAATAGGGCATTATGGTAATAGTTTTCAAATAAAGACTGTAGAACGCCAGTTATTTGTTAATAATTGGTCAATTTCAGAACCAATGGATGCCACTGTCAGCTCATGGAATCCGAAGCACAAGGCAGGTGTCTCAGGCCAGGGTAATGACGACCCTCCTTCCGTTTTTAGTGTCCACCAGGTGATTAAATACAACGGAAAAATTTATGATCCTTCTTATGGGCAAGGGCCGTTTGATTCGCTCAAGTTATGGGAGAACGCATGTCTCGCAGGTGCCGGATTTTATTGGACCGGGCACGTAGGTCCAATGACAATTGATGGAAAATCGATAACCGAAATGAACCTTGATGCAACTGAGGAAACCGAGGAAACAAAATGAAAATCCTAATCTTATCGGTACTGTGGATGCTTCAAGGCATTGCTTTTGGTGTATATATGGCGCAGAAGTTGGAAGATGGATATCAACTGCGTATAGAGCATCCGAACGCAGGAGACAGTTACCGGGTAATCCTGCAATATCCAGATGGCAGGGAAGATTTGATTTGGAATCCACCCGGGATGCAATCCCTTAATTTTAAGCAAAGCGAAGTGTTTCTTGGCGATATATGTTATGCAAAGATTGCTGGTCAAAAGCTGAACATTATTATGTCTGAAGGAAACCATTGGTGGTGGGTGCGGTGGGATATGAAAGAACGAAGTCAATTGCCATTGGTCAAATTTTCAGGAAAGCTCCGAGGGATGGTTAAATTCGACATTTTGGATGAACATTCCCTCAGTGTAGTCAATCAAGGAAAGTCGGATAAGCGTATTACCCTCACAATGGACAGTAATAGCGTTTTACATGAAGATGGGCGTCCGTGGGTCGAGGGTTATTCGGTGTTTAAGAATAATCGTGAGATAATTCACCTGCAGCCTGAACTCGGCGGTGAGACAGTATACGATGATTCGCCCGCTGGATTTCCGTTTAATGACACAGCGAAATCGGCCATTCCCTGGTACACGATAGGCCCTGATGGGACACGAACTCCATATTCCCAAAAATTGGGGCTGCCTGACTTCGAGGGGGCCAAGCGTGTCTGGCCCCCAAAGCACGATGAGAGCCTCACTCGGGAAAATGATAGTGGAAAAACGAGCAAACTCAGGCCAATCGTTTCCACTGCTAATAGCAGTGACCCGGCTGCAGCACGCGCGCTTTGGAGCTTGTGGGCAGGCGTCGGTGCTGCACTGTGTGGGGCCGTGGCATGGCTGTGGGTTCGCTACCACCGCGGGGGAAATAGCGGTCAGGGCGATAAGGCGCAGTCATCATAATTTGACTGAACATTTGAAAAAACAACCGAACTGAAAGCCGTGCCAGAGCCGACTGTCACACTTGCCGCCATCCCACCCCACGCGACGGCGCTTGAACGCGCAATCCACCGGCACGGACACATTCGAAACTTTAGAGGGCAATGAATAACTACAGCTTTTTTGCATTATGTGGATTTCTTTGCTTTGGTTTGCAGCCTCAATTGAAAGCACGATCATCCGAGCATTTGGATCTCCCGGCCGGCTATGGTTTTCGGATTGAATTGAATGAGAAAGAAACCAGGGCGCGGTTCATCCTCCAATATCCCGATGGCAGGGAAGATCTTATTTGGAATCCTCCAGCTAAACACTATTTGAATGATCGCCTCAAACCAGTTCGTTTCGGCGTTATCAGCTATGGCAAGATCGCAGACCAGACGTTCACTCTGGCTGTGACGGGAGACGGAAGCTGGTGGTGGATACGCTGGGACATGGAGAAGAGGCAACGCTATCCCGTCGTGGAGTTTCCGGATCAGCATTTTGGAATGGCAGGTTGGAAACTGCTTGATGGGGGATCTACCAAGGTCATCCTGCCCCCAGATTTCAAACAGGAAACTCTTACTGTGGATGACAACGGGATCCTCTACAAGGATGGAAAGCCGTGGAGGGGTGCCGGTTATCGCGTCTTTGGTGAGAACTGGAGCAAAATGTATATGCAGCTCGATCTTGGAGGCGAGATTGTCTGTAACGACACACCTATAGGATTCCCTTTTGATGACAGCATAACTGAGGGTTTCGATTTTTATATTGTGAATGCCGATGGCACACGGCGGCCTTGGTTCCAAGAGCCAACTCTGCCAGACCCTACTGACGCGAAGCGGGTCGGAGGCACCAACCGCAACACCAGTTTGGAGACTCCTACGCATTCCGATGTTTCAAAAGCCACCGTCGGTGTCGTGAACAAAATAGGCGAACAGACGACGCTTCAGAGGAGTTGGGTAACATGGACGTACGTGGGAATTGCGTCGTTACTAGCCACAGTGCTTGGCTGGAGGTTCTTTCGCTCGAAAGGGAGCAAGTCTTAATGTCGCTGGCTGGAGTCTGGATTAATCGAACTTCAATCTGCCGTAAAATGGAAAATAGGGGGCAGGCAGCAACTCTTGACTGAACATTTGAAAAAAAAACCGAACTGAAAGCCATGCCAGACCCGACAGCCACCCTTGCCTCCATCCCACCTCATGCAACGGCGCTTGAACGCGCAATCCACCGGCACGGATCGAATGCCTCGCGGTGCAAGGCGTTGAGCGGCGCGATCCTCGTGGGCGTGATGGTCTTTGCAACGATGAAGCCGGCGGAATTGCAGGCTTGGCAGCGGGGCGGCGGGGTGGCAGTTTGCGGGTATGTCCACGATCACGATTCCGCTGGCGGATGAAGACCTCACTTTTCTCCGGGCCTACACTGAGACGCAGGGGACTTCCGCGGAGGAATTCCTGGCGCGGCAGGCGCACAATCTGCGCGCACAGTTGCAGCGGCCAGTGCCCTCCGCTGTTGCCGGGGCGACCGGCATCATCGCGCCGGGGGTCGCGGCAGGGGAAATGCACCGGGCGCATCTGGAGAGGAAGCACGCGTGAGGGCGACGGTGGCAAAGGCGACGGGATCGGCCTTTGTCATCACGCGGAATACCGGGGATTTTGCCGGCTCAGAGGTGCCTGCGATGATTCCGGCGGATTTTCTGAGTCAGTTTGCGGTGGAGGACTGAGGGGCGAGGGAGGGCGGATGCCCCGCGACATTTTTCAAGACGACGAGAGAGAAACGGTGCTCCGCCGCAGGCCAGCGCTCCGATCCGCCGCAGGAATGTAAGGCGCGATTTTTTCAAGACGCATCCTCATTTTATGCCCGACCCGAATGTAACCCTCACCACCATCGAAACCCACGGGACAGTGCTTGAAAGGGCAATCCACCGGCACGGGGCGAATGCCTCGCGGTGCAAGGCATGGAGCGGCGCGATGGTCGCCGGGATGCTGTTGCTCGCGGGCGGCAAGGCGCAGATGGCGGCGCTGCCGTGGGCGGCGGGAGTGGTGGTGCTGCTGGCGCTGGCGGATGCGGGGCAGGTGGCGCTGGCGAGGATTTTCACGGAGGCCTACAACCGCTTTATGGCCAAGGTGCCGCTGAATGGCGGCAATGCGCTGAAGCCGGAGGAATGGCTCGTCCTCCCGGCCCCCGCGCTGAGCCTGCGGGAGGCGGGGCAGGTGCTCGGGGCGCTGGGTTCGTTCTCCGTGTGGCCCTTTTACGGGGCGCTGCTGGCGCTGGTCGTCGCCTTCCATGTGCAGACTTCGCCGCCCGGCCC
>JAYVRQ010000060.1:0-8499 GCA_043776145.1 Chthoniobacteraceae bacterium | reverse complement strand
TCGATCCCTTCGCCCCCTCGAAGCCAGCGGAAAAGCCGGGCGCGGGGGAAAGCTCGACATTCGGCACACCTAGGAATCCGAAGCTCGAGCCCACCGAGGTCAAGCCCAAGCCGGCCGATGCGACAGGTGAATCGGCACCGTCCGGCGAGAGTTCCGCCTTCGGTGCCGGGAGCGGAACGGCGAAGCCGCAGGCCGCGCCGCCGTCTTATTCACTGCCCGGTTTTTTTGGCGGCCCCGCGATCAACTTCACCGGTGGCCAGGGTAGGCTGGCCCGTCCGCGTTTCCGTTTTAAGGTCACGACGTCGCAGGGTTACGATGACAATGTTCTCCAAACACCCGACGATCCGCGGCGGATCCCCGATCAGCAAGTGCTGGTCGATCCCGGCACGCCGGACACGGTGACTTTCGTGCCGGTCACGACGACGACTTATGAGCAGGCCTTTGCCGCCGGCGGGCTTATTTACACGCGACCGGTGACGACGACGACCATTGAGCGGGTGGTGACTCCGGGACGCGACCCCACGATTCGCACCATCCGTTCGCCCGAGCCGCAGGAGCGATTCGGCAGCCTGTTGTCGCGCGCAGGTTTGCAGTTGGACTTTCAAAAATTCACGCGGCGCTCGCTGCTGACGCTGGATCTGAACGGGCAGGTCGATCATTACTGGAAACGTCCGGGGACGGACGGGAAGGATGATTATTCCGGAACCTTCGCGCTGAACTATTCCTACAACATCACCCCGCGGCTGAGCGCATCAGCCGCCTTGAATGCGGCTTATATTACCCAGCCCGACATTTCTCGAATCAACACACCCGACCGGCTGGGCACCGGCCCGCTCGTCAACGGCCTCGCACGCCTGAATCTATCCTACCGGCTGACCCCGCGCCTCAGCGCGACCTTGAGCGTCGGGCAGAATGCGGTCATCTACACGGAAAAGAATACGAACAGCACGACTGGCTTGTCGAACAACGGCGACAACTATCAAACGACCTTCAGCGCGGAGGTAAGATACCTCTGGAAACCGCGCTACACACTGCTCGCCGAATTCCGGCATGTGCTTATCAATTACCCCGATACACCGACGGTGAATTCCACGAGCGATGTGCTGCTGCTCGGGGTCGAAGCGAAACTGAGTTCGCGACTCACGGCAACGCTCCGTCTCGGCCAGTCGGTGCGTGTGTTTGACGAATCCGGCGACTCCTCCACCGCCCCCTATGGCGAGGCTTCGCTGGCTTATCGGCTCGGGCCGACTTCTTCCGTGCAATGGAACTCGCGCTTTGGCTTTGAAGAACCGTCGGATGCCCAAAGCCAAGTCATCGCCTACCGCACAACTCTGAGCTACTTCAAAGCCTTTACGCCGAAGCTGAGCCTGTCCGCGGGGATTACCGGAGTCAGCACCAATACCACCTCCGATCTGCCCGGACGAGACGCTACTCAGCAAACCCTCGATGCCAATGTGGGGCTGCAATACCGGCTGAACCGTCAGGTCACGCTCACCGCCAGCTTTTCCTTCACGGCGGTCGTCGCATCGATCGAGAACCAGGACTACGATCGCAGCCGCATTTTCGTGGGAGCGGAATACGAATTTTGAGCCGCTCGAAAATCCGCCGCAAAGCTCAGTTTATTTCATGTTTCTGCCGTTGCGGATTCCCGCGCGTGCGCCTACTTATAGCGCCCGTTTCCCCTAAAGCACCCTTCTTATGAACGACGCAAGCGAAGTCAAACTTCACTTTCTAGACTATTGGCGCACCATCCGGCTCCGCGCCGGTTTGATCGCGCTCGCCTTCCTGCTGGTGATGATTACGGCGGGGGTCACCGTCTATTTTCTCCCGCGCCAGTATCTCTCGAAAGTGACGATGGAAGTGAAGCCGGACAACTCCGGTCCGATCAACGTCTTCAATCAAGGCGCGCAGCGCGGCGTGGACCCGCAGTTTGTCTCCACGCAATTCAACGTCCTGCAAAAGACGGAGATTCTCTATCAGGTCATCGACAATCTGAAGCTGGGGGAAGCGTGGTCCTCGGAGGGTCGCCCGCTTCCGCCACAGAGCCTCTTTGGAAAGCTGGTGAACATGCTCGTCCTCCGGGAGGTGCGGAATACGGGTCTCATCGAAGTGGGTGTCTATAGCACCGATGCCCAGGAGGCGGCGAACATCGCGAACACGATCGCGGTCGTTTATCAGCAGAAACGGCTCACCGACCTGCAAAAGAATCTCGACAAGGGACTCGAACAATTGAAGGACGAGGTCGAGAAGCAGCGCAAGCGCGCGGAAGAGGACGCCATCACGATGGCAAAAATCCGTGATCGCGACAGCATCATTGATCCCAATCCCACCGACTACGGCTCCATGGCCGCCGCGCCGGAGCGGAATCTGATGATGATCGAGGGGCAGTTGAACGAATCGAATGTCGATCTCATGAAGCTCAAAGGGCAGATGGTGGAAATTCTAAAACTCGAGCCGGACCAACTGAAGGAAGCTTTGCGCACCCTTGGAGTGAACGATCAGGCAGTTGAGAGGGTAATGCTGGATCTGCAGCTTGCCGACACCAATTACATCCAGTTTTACAATGCTGGCCTGGGCGAAAATCACCCACGCCTCACCGGCTTGAAGGCACTCAAGGACACCTACACTCAGCAACTCGCGAAATCGCTGGAGTCCGTCCGCAAGAATCTCGCCATCCGGCTGCAATTTCAAGAAGGCGTCCTGGTGGAACTCGAGAAGAAAATGGAAGCGGCGAAATTGGTGCAAATCGCCGAAAAACAAAAGATGAGCGAATACACCGAGGCCAAGACGCGCTTCCTTCAAGCCAAGCGCATCTACGAAGCTGCGCAGACCAAGTATGCGACCGAGATGCTCGAACGCGGCATCGACTTTGATCCGGCGAAGATTTGGGAAAAAGCCGAGCCAGCGATCCGCCCTGCGAAACCAAAAGTGGCGGCTTACATGGCACTCGCCGCGCTGCTCGGCCTAGTCATCGGTGTCGGCCTCGCGTTCTTCATCGAATACCTCGACACCAGCGTGAAGACCCTCGATGACGTCGAGCGTTACCTGCAAATTCCGGTGCTCGCCGTGATTCCGAAGGACGTTTCGATGCTCATCAAGACCAAGGGCGACACCGCCGATGCGGAGGCGTACCGCATCCTTCGCGCGAACGTCGAATTCAACAAGCCCGACGGCAACGCCAACACCTTCACGCTCGTCAGCGGCGGTCCCGGCGAAGGCAAATCCACCACCCTGAACAACCTCGCGTTCACCTGCGCGAAAGGCGGCTACAATGTTCTCGTCGTCGATGCCGACTTGCGCAGGCCGACCCAGCACAACCTATTCGACGTGGACAACAACTTCGGCCTCACCGACTACCTGACCGGCAAGGCTGACCTCGAGGAAATCACCCGCACTACTAAGATCGACAATCTCTCGTTCATCCCGAGCGGCCAGATTCCAGAAGGCGCGGTCGGCATTCTCAACAGCCAGCGCATGGTCGAAATGATCGCCAAAGCCAAGGGGCTCTACGATCTCGTGTTCTTCGATTCGCCTCCAATCCTCGGCGTCAGCGACGGCTCGGTGCTCGCCAGCGAAGTGGATGTCACCGTCATGGTCGTCCAGCATCGTCGCTTTCCGCGCGCGATGCTCCAGCGGGTGAAGCAGGCGGTGCAGCACGCAGGCGGCACGCTCATTGGCGTAGTCTTGAACAACGTCGATACCAAGCACGACGAGGGATACAATTACTACAACACGTACAACGACTACTACAACCCGCGCAAAAAAGAGGGCACTCAACGCGAGACCGCCAGCGCAGGCGCGGCCACTCCGGCGCGTCCCCGCTCCACCGATCGCGAAGAATACTAAATCACCGGCCATGCGTTCCACCCTTTTGGCGCTCTGCGCCCTGCTTTTCCTCGCGCTGCCCTTCACTCAAGGAGCGCCTCGCGTGGCGCGGGCCGTCGCGGCAAACACGCCGGCTGCCGCCGCACCGGCACCGGGCAGAACCTCCTCCAGCGTCGTGCTTCGTCCGAACGATGTCATCGAACTCCGCATGAGTGGAATGCCTCCTGACGAGGCCCAGCAATTCAGCGGCACGGCTTACACCATCAGTGGAGATGGACAGGTGAACATTCCCTACGCCGGTGCGCTTCCCGCCGGTGGGCGCACTCCCAGCGAACTCGAACGCTCCATCGAACGCACCCTGATTGACAAAAAGATTTTCCGCTGGCCGACGGCGACGATCAATGTCGTCACCACACTGCGATATGTGGTCATCGGAGGAAATGTGCGGGGGCCTTCACGGATGCAGTGGTCGCCTGATCTCACGCTCATGTCCGCGATCGCGGCTGCGGGTGGGCCGGGGGACTTTGCCGGCGACAAGATCAACTTGATCCGCAACGGTGCCATTACCGTTTATAGCTATAAAAAACTACGGAAGGATCCAAGCCAGGATCCTAAACTCCTTCCCGGCGATCAGGTCGATCTGCGGTAACGCTTCGGCCTACGACGCCGAAATCAGCGCCCGGTTTTTCCAAAGGTAGCCAACGCCGGAATAGAGTGTCAGGATTAACGCGAGCGCAATCAGAGCGCCACCCCCGAACTTCCACGCCATCGACCACCACATCCCGCTGTGGCCAATCCCTGCGTTGGTAAATTCCTTGATCGAAAGCAGCAGCAGGAAAAAGCAGACCGTTACAATCTGCCAGAGCGTCTTGTGTTTCCCCATCCGCTCCGAAGGCAGCACCACGCCCTTGCTCGCCGCCAGCAGTCGCAGCCCGGTGATCGCGAATTCCCGCGAGATGATGACAATCGCGACCCACGCGGGAAACGCATCAAGCGGCACCAGCAAGATGAACGCTGACGCCATCATGATTTTGTCCGCCAGCGGGTCCATGAGTTTGCCAAAATCCGTCACGAGATTGCGGCTGCGCGCGATCGATCCGTCAAAGTAGTCCGTGATCCCCGCGAGGATGAAAATGATCAGCCCTGACGTCCGGGCAAAGCGCCACTCCGCAGAAAGTGTCGCCACGAAAATGAACGTCAGGATGAACCGCGCGGCCGTCAGTCGGTTGGGGAGATTCATGCGGGGAAAAACGGGCCGCGTCGCCTGCGAAGCAAGCAAACAAGCGGATCGGGCGGTGCGGTGGAAAACTCCATTGCCATTCGCGACACTTTGCCGCTAGCCTCCCGCCCCTCTCAAGTTCGGAATCGACAAAATTTCAATCCAAGCACCGCACCAAGATATGAGCACATGTGACATCGGCCTGATCGGCCTCGCCGTAATGGGCGAAAACCTCGTCCTCAACATGGAGTCGAAAGGCTTCACCGTGGCGGTCTTCAACCGCACGACCAGCGTTGTCGATGCGTTCGCGGCGGCGCGCGGGAAGGGAAAAAATTTCGTTTTCGCGAAGTCGCTTGCCGAATTCGTCGCCGCGCTCAAGCGTCCGCGCAAAGCGCAGATCATGGTGAAAGCAGGCGCGCCCGTCGATGCGGTCATTGAGCAACTCATCCCATTGCTCGAACCCGGCGACATCATCATCGACGGAGGCAACTCGCTGTGGACCGACACGCAGCGCCGCGAAAAATCACTGAAAGAGAAGGGGATTCATTTCTTTGGTGTCGGCGTTTCCGGCGGCGAGGAAGGCGCGCTCAAAGGCCCGTCCATCATGCCCGGCGGATCGAAGGAAGGCTGGCAGGCGCTCGCCCCGATTTACACGAAGATCGCCGCCGTCGCCGAGGGCGAGCCATGCTGCCGCCACATGGGGCCGGACGGTGCGGGGCATTACGTGAAGATGGCGCACAACGGAATCGAGTACGGCGACATGCAACTCATCTGCGAGGGCTACGCGATTTTGAAAGCCGCGCTGAATCCGAGCGCCGATGAGTTCGCGCAGATTTTTACCGACTGGAACAAGGGCGAACTCGACAGCTTTCTCATCGACATCACCGCGAAGATTTTCACGAAGAAAGATGCTGAAACCGGCAAAGCGATGGTCGATCTCGTGCTCGACAAGGCGGGACAAAAGGGCACCGGCAAATGGACCGTCGGCCACGCGGTTGAAATGGGCGTGCCGCTCAGCGTCATCGGTGGAGCCGTCGAGGCGCGCATCCTTTCCTCGCTGAAAGACGAGCGCGTCGCCGCGAGCAAGGTGCTCGCCGGGCCAGCACCCAAGCCATTCTCCGGCGACCGCACGAGACTCATCGAAGCCGTGCGCGATGCGCTCTACGCGAGCAAAATCATCAGCTACGCACAGGGCATGGTGCAGCTCGGCAAGGCCGGCGAGCTTTACAACTGGGGTCTGAACTTCGGCGACATCGCGAGCATCTGGCGCGGCGGCTGCATCATCCGCGCGCGCTTCCTGAATCGCATCACCGAGGCGTATCGCAAAAATCCGGCGCTCAAAAATCTCGTGCTCGATCCGTTCTTCGCCGAAGTGCTCCAGCGCACCCAGGCCAACTGGCGGATCGCCGTCCAGACCGCCATCGAATACGGCGTCGCCGTCCCTTCCTTCAGCAGCGCGCTCAGCTATTTCGACAGCTACCGCTCCGCAAATCTCCCCGCAAATTTGCTCCAGTCTCAGCGCGACTACTTCGGCGCGCACACCTTCGAGCGCATCGACAAACCCGCCGGTGAATTTTTCCATTACGACTGGCTGAGTTGATGTGGGCATGGTTGAGCCATGAAATTCTTCCACGCCCTGCTTGCGCTGGCCTCGGTTGCGTTCTGGTTTCGGACTGACGCTTCCGCGGCTCCGACGCATCTGGTTTCGGAGCCGCCCGTTGAGGTGAAAGTCGTCGAGCCCGGAGTCGTGTTGGTGGATTTCGGACGGGTGGCTTTTGGAAATATCGCGCTCAGAATTCCGGCGGATGCGCAGGGTGAAGTGACGGTGCGTTTCGGTGAGGCGATGAAGGATGGGCGCGTGAATCGCAAGCCGGGCGCGACCATTCGTTACTCGGAAGTGAAGGCGCAGTTGCGTGCCGGCGAAGTCGTGGTCGCACCGCCTGCGGACAAACGCAACACCACGAAGCCCGCGATTTTGACTCCGCCGGAATGGGGCGTGGTGACGCCGTTTCGCTGGGTGGAAATCGAGGGCTGGCCGGGCGAATTGCAGGCCGCGCAGATCACGCGGCGCGCGGCGTTTGCCAAAACGTGGGATGACGCTGCGGCGGACTTTCGCTGCTCGGATGAAACGCTCAATCGCATTTGGGAACTGTGCCGTTACTCGATCAAGGCCACGACCTTCGCCGGCGTGTATGTGGACGGCGACCGCGAGCGCATCCCGTACGAGGCGGACGCTTACTTGAATCAACTCAGCCACTACGCCTGCGACGCGGATGGGCAGATGGCGCGCGACACGTTCGACTACCTCATCAAATTCCCGACGTGGCCGACCGAGTGGGCTCCGCACATGATCTTCATCGCGCACGCCGACTGGGTGCGAACCGGCGACGCGGCGTGGCTCGCCGCGCGCTACGAATCGCTCAAACCCAAGCTGCTCGGCGAGCGGGCGCGCGCGGATGGATTGCTCGCGAGCACCGACGCGCAGATCAAGCGTGGCGACATCGTGGACTGGCCGGTGGGCGAGCGCGACGGGTTCGATTTCAAGCCGGTGAACACGGTCGTGAATGCGTTCCATCTGCGCGCGCTCACGCTCATGGCATCGCTCGCGCGCGGGGTCGGGAAAGCGGACGAGGCTGATGTTTTCGGCGCGCAGTTTCGCGCGAAGCTCGCGGTCTTCGGCGAAAAACTTTTCGATCCCGCGACCGGCCTTTACCGCGACGGCGAAGGCTCCGCGCACGCCTCGCTGCACGCGAATCTTTTCCCGCTGGCCTTCGGACTCGTGCCGCCGGAACGCCGCGCGAAGATCGCGCAATTTCTAAAAACGAAGGGCATGGCCTGCTCGGTGTACGCCGCGCAGTATTTGCTCGAAGGTTTGTTCGAGACGGGCGACGCCGACGCCGCGCTCGCGCTGATGCTCGCGCCCGGCGACCGAAGCTGGCGGCACATGGTCGAGAGCGGGACGACGATCACTTGGGAGGCGTGGGACAACAAATACAAACCCAATCAGGACTGGAACCACGCCTGGGGCGCCGCGCCAGCAAACCTGCTGCCGAGCTACGTGCTCGGCGTCTGGCAGACCGCGAAAAACTCCGTCCGCATCGCGCCGAATCCCAGCGCGCTCAAACACGCCGAAGGCAAACTGCCGACACCGCTCGGGCTGGTGATCGCGAGTTGGAAAAATGGCGGCGCATTCGAGATGAGCATCACCCTGCCGCCGTCGATGAATGCAAAGGTGAGCCTCCCGCTCGCGGGCGCGGGCGAGGTTTTCGCCGATGGTAAAGAGGTGAAGACATCACGCGAAAATGGCCGCGCGCTGGTGGAAGGCGAATGGACGGGGACGCACCGCTTCGACGTGCGCTAGAGTATTTTCTATTTAAGCTGTCGCGACATGAGGTCGAGTTGACCGAGGCGAACCTGCCGCACCGATTTGCGCGAGCGTGTCGTTGCGGCCCGGG
>JAYVRQ010000059.1:0-8507 GCA_043776145.1 Chthoniobacteraceae bacterium | reverse complement strand
AAGGCTGCGTCGAACTCTTCGCCCCGATGCTCCCCGACAAAGAGCCGCGCACCGTCCGCATCCGCTTTGGCGAATCGGCGAGTGAGACGATGGCCGATCTGGGCACGAAAGGCGCGCAGAACGATCACGCCATCCGCGATGAAATCGTGACGCTCCCCTGGCTGGGTAAGAAGATCGTCGGCCCTTCCGGTTTCCGCTTCATCCGCATCGACGCGACCGGCGCGAAGCCCGTCCAGCTTTCCCAAGTCCGCGCCGTCCTGCAAATCCGCGACATCCCATACACCGGCTCCTTCCAATGCGACGACGAGCGGCTCAACCGCATCTGGCAGGTCGGAGCCTACACCGTGCATCTCAACATGCAGGAATACTTATGGGATGGCATCAAGCGCGACCGCCTCGTCTGGATCGGCGACATGCACCCCGAGACGAGCACGATTGCCGCCGTCTTCGGCGCGAATGAAGTCGTCCCCCGCTCGCTCGATCTCACCCGCGATGTCACCCCCGTCAGCGAGTGGATGAATGGCATCAGCAGCTACTCCATGTGGTGGGTGCTCATCCACGAGCAATGGTGGATGCACACCGGAGACCGCGCCTACCTCGCGCAGCAGCAGCCCTATCTTACTGCCTTGCTAACTAAGCTCGCCGGACTCATCCGGGAGGATGGCCGGGAAAAAATTGATGGCATGAGGTTCCTCGACTGGCCCAGTTCCCCGAACAAACAGGGCGTGACCGCAGGCTTGCAAGGCTTGCTAGTGATGACTCTGGAAAGCGGCGCGCGCATGATGACTACCCTCGGCGATGCTAACACCGCGAAGCTATGCACCGAAGCCGCCGCCCGCGGACGCAAGGTAGTCCCCGACGTGAATGGCTCCAAGTCCGGCGCAGCCCTCTTAGCACTGGCCGGAATGACCGACGCGAAGAAGACCGCCGACGAAGTGCTGAAAGTCGGCGGCGCAAAAGGAGTCTCCACCTTCTACGGCTTCTACGTCCTGCAAGCCCTCGCCAAAGCCGGCGAGATGGACGCCGCACTGGACATCGTCCGCACCTACTGGGGAGCGATGCTGGACCGCGGCGCGACCACCTTTTGGGAAGACTTCGACCTCGCCTGGCTGGAAGGCAGCAGCCGCATCGACGAAATCGTCCCCGCCGGAAAGAAAGACCTGCACGGCGACTTCGGCGCCTACTGCTACGAAGGCTTCCGCCACAGCTTTTGCCACGGCTGGGCGAGCGGGCCGACCGCATGGATGAGCCAGCAAGTGCTCGGCATCCAGCCCCTCGAACCGGGCTTCGCAAAGGTCCGCATCGCTCCGCTGCTCGGCTCGCTCCAATGGGCCGAGGGAACCTATCCCACCCCGCGCGGCATCATCCATGTCCGCCACGAACGGCAGGCCGATGGAAGCATCAAGTCCGACGTGAGCCTGCCGGAAGGAGTCATACGGATCGAAGAAAACAAATGATTCTTCCCCCATTTGCCTGCCCCCATTTGTTTGCCAAACTCCGGACATGGCAAACAAATGGAGGGCAGGCAGATGAGTGATTAGTGTTCAAAATCAAACCCATTGACACCATCTGGCTGCCTTCCCCATGAGTGTTTCCTGTCCCATCGCATTTCTCCCTTTGACTGATGATGAGCGGCGTCCCATCGACTTTGAAACGATGCGCCATGCGTTTGCGGCGCACAACGAACTCGGGCGTTTGTGCGACGAGGTAATCTACAAAAATGACCTGCTGGTCCGCCTCAAAGCCGCCGGCCTTACCGCGCAAGCGGAGGTTCCTGTCACTGTGGAATGGCGTGGCTTTCGCAAGACCTATTTCCTCGATCTCGTGGTCGCCGACGCGCTCCTGTATGAATTGAAAACAGTCACGGCACTTTCCCCCGAACATCGCGCCCAGTTGCTCAACTACATCCTGCTCCTCGGCCTGCCTTCGGGAAAACTTGTCAACTTCCGCACCGGCAAAGTCGAGAGCGCCTTCCTCGCCACACGCCTCACTCCCGCGACCCGCTGCGACATTCATTTCGACGGCACGCGCTTCCGCGCGATGAGCGACGCGTGCGCCGGGTTTCATCGCGACGCCGGGGAAATGCTGCGCACGCTGGGTGCGTTTCTGGCGCTCGAACTTTACCAGGAAGCCCTGACCTGGGCCTGCGGCGGCGAGATGCAAACGAACCATCCCATCGAGATGACACGGGACGGCATCGCCCTCGGCCAGCAGCGTTGCAGCCTGATTGCACCCGGCGTCGCCTTCCACATCACCGCGCACACCAGCCAGTTCGACCCCATCGAATCCAATCTCCTGCGCTTTCTCCACCACACGAATCTCCGCGCCATGCACTGGCTCAACCTCAACCATTCCCACATCACCCTCACCACGCTTTCGCCCCGGTCGGTTTGACGCTCGCTCTGTTCAACTTCTCGTCTGCTTTCGCTAAAAAAAGAGAGTTATCTGTATTCCACGAAGTGGAGCCGACTTTAACTATCCGCCGCCACGCCCGCGGGCTGCTCGATACGGCGGCGGACGAGGAGGCTCGACTGATCGTAGGCGGGCTTCTCGCGGGAGCGGTCGCCGTTTCCCGCCACCCAGGATGTCGCGTGCCGGGCGTAGTCGCGGCGGAACGATTTTAGATTTTCCAAGGCAATGAACTCCCGCTCTTCCACCAGCACATCGTAGGGTCCGGGACGGGAGAAGATTTTCGCAAGGATGGGCACGAGGTCGAGGGTAAAGAGGGTTCCGAAGATCACCACGAACGGGAAGAGTCCCGCAATCCAGCGATAGCCGAATTCCCGCTGCTCGACGGCATCTGCATCGGGCGGGAGCAGGAAGATGACTTTATAGAGTCCGATCGTCTCTTCCATCGGGTCGAGGACGCCGCCCATCTTGCGCTCATAGAGTGCGATGCGGGGTAGGTAGCGCGCTTCGTGGAGCTTGCGGGCGGCAAGGTGGTCGTCGTCGAGGCGGGCGATGTCTGTATTGAGATGATCGAGGCGCTCGATGCGGATGCGCTCCTTTTCTTTAGCCTCATCGACATAGGCTTCGCGGCGGGCGGCGATGCCATCGAGATAGGCATTGCGATCGACGAGGCGCTGCGCGGCCAGCGTTTTGTCGAAGGCGCGGAGGGCTTCGGTCTGCGCGGCGGCGGCAGCTTGCTGGGCGCGGATGTCGCGCATGGTCGCGGCGTCGCGTGTTTGCAGGTCTTTCAGGCGCGGACCGTCGCCGGCTTTCTTGGCTTCGGGGTAAAATTCATTCGGCTGGCCGAGGGATTCGCGCGCCGTGGCTTCGACGAGGCGGCGGTGCAGGTCGTGCCTTTCCATGAGCGCGGTCTCGGTGGCGGCGAGGGTCTCCTTTGCAGCGTCGATTTGCGAGAGCATGGTGCGCGTGGCTCCACTCGCGGGGGCGACGAACTCGGGCTCGGTCGCTTTCTTTTTCTCGTCCTCGATTTTCTGGTCGGCATAGACCTGCGGATTCGTGATGGCATCCTGGAGCGCGGGCAACTGCGCGGCGAGGGCGTCGCGCTGGGTGCGGAATTCGATTTCGGATTCCCGGCGCACGCGGCTTTCCTCCTCGCGCAGAGTGCCGAGGAGCTGCTGATACTCCGTCTGGTAGCGATGCTGGATGGCGGGGCGGAATTGATCCAGACAGAAGGGGAAGGCGATGGCGACGCTGACCACGCCGGCAAGGACGATGCGGAAAATCACCTGCATGAAGCGTCGGTGCCACGCCTGGAACGGGCGATAGGTGGCGAGGAGGATGCGGTCGGTGTTCAGGATGACGAACGCCCACGCGGCGGCAATGCCGACGCACTGCGCCCACGGGGGATTTGCGAAGCGGCTCTTTGCGTAAAAGAGCATCCCGAGGAAAGCCATCGTGGTGGGGATCAGCACCGTCGAACCGATGACGGCCACGCGCTCGCGCTCAGTCGCGTGGCACTCGCGCAAGGACTCCCACCGCGCGCCGGCGAGCCAGTAGAGCGGGAGCATCCAGCGATCCGAGCCGGCGGGGCGTTCGGTGGGCGCTGGGGAAAAATCGGGATCGAGCGGGCGTGGTTGCATCGGGAGCGGCAAAGTGGGCGGAGGATAGCCGCGCGCGGCGGGGATACCAAATGCTTTCGCGCGAGCGAGCGCGGGCTGTCCGCTACGCGGGGGTGTGGGCGAATTTGCGGACGCGGCCGTAGGGCACCCACTCAAGGACGTAGAGGCTGCCTTTCGAGTCCACAGTGAGGGCGTGGGGCGCGATGAATTCCGGGCTGGCGTCCTTCATTTCCTTTGCGACGCCTTTCCCATCGCCCAGGGTGGCGACGAGTTGGTCGTCTTTGTCGAGGATGAGCACCTGCCCGCCAAGGTCGGGGATGTAGAGATGTCCGGCGTGCTGGTAGAAGCAGCATGGGTTGCGCAAGCCTTCGGGTTTGACGGTGCGGAGATAGGTTAGCTCCACGTCATAGACTTGGACGCGGCCATTGGCGCGGTCGGCGATATAGACTTCCTCACCGCCTTTGAGGGTATTGATCCAGATGCCATGACAGGTGTTGAACTGGTCGTTCCCCTTCCCTTTCGTGCCAAAGGTTTTGAGGTGCTTCCAGCTTTTGTCGAAGCGGCTCACCTTCTGACTGCCATAGCCATCGACGGTATAGATGTCCCCGTTCGCAGCCACGGCGACATCGGTGGGATTCGTCCAGTCGAACTTCTGATGGGTGCTGTCCTCGGCGGGGACGTTGCCGATGGTGTAGAGGATTTTGCCAGTCATGTCGGTCTTATAGACCCGCTTGCCTAGTTCCTTCGCGGCGTTTTCAGTGAAGTAGATATATTCTCCGTCGGCTTCCTTTTTAATATAGAGGCAGTGCGCGGTCGCGGTGACTTGTCCGGGTTGCATCCCGACCTTTTCCACAAAGTCGTTGCTCCAGGTTTCGAGGATTTTCCCCGCCGGATCGAAGACGGCGACGCATGGGCTTTCGCTGCGACTGGTGACGAAGATGCGGTCCTTCGAGTCCACAGCGATGCCGCAGCCGTGGCCGTATTTCATGCCGTCGGGGAGTTTGCCCCAGGCGGAGTCGAGGGTGAACGTCCACGCGCCGCTGCCGAATTTGACGGGAGCCGCTTCCTGCGCGCGCGAGGCGGAGGGAAGGGCGAGGGCGGCGGCGCTGGCGGCCCCCATTTTTAGGAAGTCGCGGCGGGTGAGACGGTGCGGGAAGAGGATGTCGTTTTGCATGGGGCGATGGAGTGTGCGGAGGATAGCGGGGGCGGCGCTGGAAACGCAAAACGATTCTTTTTGGTTGCCGAAGGAGTGCGGGTTCTTCGATAAACGGGGTTCACCGAATCGCGCAGGGGCGGAAGCCTTCGCGCGGTGCGCTCCAAAACAAACAAACCCATACAAACATTCAGCATGAGCAATCACATCCCACTAATCAGTTCCGGCGTCGCCGGTCCCCTCGGAGTCATCCACCTTCCCCGCCTCTGGCAGAAAGCCTCGCTCGAAGCGCAGGGCAAGCTGCATCCCGACTATCCCGGCATTGGGAAAGGCTATGACGCGATGGTCCTCGCAGCCCTCGGCCTCAGCGAGGGTGCGGTGCGCGAATACTTGAAGAGCGCGAAGCCGAGCTACACGCAGTTCGAGGCATGGATCAAGACCCAGCCGGGCGTGAAGCTGGACAAGGCGACCATTTACAAGAACAACGCGGCGATCCGCGGCTATATCCACGATGACGGAACGCGCAAAGGCATCCTCGGCATGTGCGGCCTCGCGGACGATGGCTCGGTGAGTCCCGGCGCGGTCGATCTCAACAACCTTGATGACTGGGCGACCTTTCATAAGGAAGTGCTGAGCTAAGTTCACTAACTTTCCAACGAAACCCAGGTGCGCGCCTCTGCCAGTCAGGGGCGCGCACCTTTTCTAACCATGCCTGAACTCATCCCACTCGAAGACACCGCCGCGGACATCGTCGGCAAAGCCATGCGCGGCCTGAAACTGAGCGACGCGGACGTTGCGGCAAAGGCCGGCGTCACCGCGGAAGCCATCGCGAGCCTGCGCGATGGGACTTTCGATGAAAGGACCGCGCGGGCGGTGGCTCCCGTACTGAATGTAAATGCGGATGCCTTGTCGGCGATGGGGCACAAGGAATGGCGTCCACGGGACGTTACAGTGGCGGGGCTCGCGCATTTCAATACTCCATTTGAAGACATGACGGTGAATAGCTACGTGGCCTTCGACCGCGCGAGCGGCGAGGCCGTGGCTTTCGACACCGGCGCGGATTGCAGCGGGATGCTGGAGTTACTCACTCGCGAGAAGCTAACCCTCAAACTCATCCTGCTGACCCACACCCACGGCGATCACATTCTCGAACTCGACCGGCTGCGGGAGAAGACGGGCGCGCCCGCCTTTGTGGGAAACCGCGAGCCGATCGACGGCGCGGAATGCTTTGCAGAAGGACGCGAGTTTTCCTGCGGCGCGCTGCGCATCGGCACGCGGCTGACGTGGGGACACTCGCCCGGCGGGATCACTTATATCCTCGCCGGTTTGGAAAAGCCTGTCGCGATCGTCGGGGATGCGGTGTTCGCGAGTTCGATGGGAGGCGGCGGCGTCTCCTACCCCGATGCCTTGCGCACGAACCGCGAGCAAATCCTGACCCTTCCCGATGCCACCGTGCTCTGCCCCGGCCACGGCCCGCTAACCACGGTATTCGAGGAGAAGGCGCACAATCCGTTTTTCGCCACCCACTGAGCCGGTGCGGGCGCGCTACTTCACGAACTGCTTGAAGATCGCGCCGGCCTCTTCGAGCGTTTCCTTGCTACCCACATCGAACCACGTCCCCGGCACGCTCCATGTCCGCACCGGAGTCCGCGGGTAGAGCCATTGCACAAAGCGGCCCGGCTGGTCGGGATTGTTTCCGGCGGCGAGGTATTCGGCGATGAGCCGCACGGTTGCCGCAGGGTAATAGTAGAGCGCGATGCCGATGAGCGTGCTCGGCGGTGCGGCGGGCTTTTCGACGAACTCCGTAATCGTGCCTGCGCCATCGACGGCGACGACGCCGTATTTTTTCGCCTGCTCCAGCGAGCCGACATCATAGACGCCGAGCACCGGTTGGTTTTTCTCGCGGCAGAAATCGCCGAAGCCTTCGAGACTTTCGCTGAAAAGATTGTCGCCCGCGACGACGAGCAGGTCGCTCGCGTCGATGCCGTACTTTTTGATGACGTAATGGAGGTCGCCGATGGCTCCGAGTTTGTCGGCATCGGAGGTCGAACCGTCGTTCACGATCTCGAGGGCGAGCTTGGCGTGGACTTCATTGTAATGCGCAGCCCATGCCTGGAAGTCGGCGTCGAATTTATTGTTCGTGACGACATAGACTTTCTCGATGCCGCCGATGGGGGCGAGGTTGTCGATGACCCATTCCATCATCGGCTTGCCCGCGACATCAAGCAGCGGCTTGGCCTTGGTGAGCGTGAGGGGATAAAGGCGCGTGGCGTAACCAGCGGCGAGGATGAGGATGTTCATGTGCGCGGGGTTTTCGCGGAACAAGGTGCGCGTGACAAGAGTTGAGTGTCAGGATCGCGCCCAGACGCCCGTGACCCGAGCGCCTAACTTCAAACGAAAGCTTTTCCTCTAGCGCCGCTGCCGACGGAGCAGCGAGGCTGCACCCACCGCGAGGAGGATGAGCGACGACGGCTCGGGAACCGCCTCAAACGCACTGGCCGAGCCCACACTATTTGCCGGTGCCGGCGCGGGCACTGGACCGGAAACCGTGGCACAAGTCTTCGCATCGATTTCGGAAAGCCGATCCGGCAACGCCACCGTCGTGCCCGCCACTTCAGCGGCGGCTCCCGTAAGAGTCTGCGCAGTGCGCGTGCTCGCCAGCGACACCCGCTGCCTGAAAAAACTTCCGCGTGCGGCGACAGTCATCCGATCCAATTCGCGCTGGGAAGCCGACGGGGCCGAACCCGCTTCCGCGAGATTTGGCAGGGAGCCGTTGTGAACGACCGAAGCCGAAAAGGCGGACGGGGACAGGGTGAACAGTGCGAGGTGAACGCTGGTGGCCAGGAGGATTGCGCGGGTCATGCGCGGACTAAAGTTACATCGTGCCAACTGCGCAACAAATTTCTTCAATTCAACGCATGTTTTTTCTAATGAAGTAATCAGCAATAGCGCCGTCGAGTTGTAGGACGAAAACTGACAAATCGAAGCTTACGCAGCGCGACCGCAATCCCCAAAAGCGGTCATTTCGACCGAAGCGGAGGAAGAGCGGGCAGTCGCGCGAGCAGAACCTTGCAGGCGCTTCTGATCCGCGTGAGGACGTAAAAGACCGTCTGCGCGCGGATGCGGGTGAGCTGGCTCCCGGCGATCTTCGGCACGAACTCGGAGGGCATCGCGATGATTTCCTCGGGCGTGAGATGAGCGAGCCCTTCGCAAAGAATCGCGGCCATCGCCTTCGTGAGCGTCTGCACCTGCGGGCCGAGGCGGATGCGAATCGCGACGCGCCGCCGACGATCGACTTTCAGGAAAATGCCGACGGTGTCCGTGCA
>JAYVRQ010000058.1:0-8519 GCA_043776145.1 Chthoniobacteraceae bacterium | reverse complement strand
ACGCCCGGCGCGCGCGGCGAAGTGTGGGCGTACGGATTTCGCAATCCGTTTCGCATCAGCTTCGATCGCAAAAACGGCGCGCTCTGGGTCGGCGATGTTGGATGGGAACTGTGGGAAATGATCTGCCGCGTCGAGCGCGGCGGGAACTACGGCTGGAGCATCACCGAAGGAGGAAAGCAGGGCGTGCGGCCCGATCGCGCGCGCGGCCCGTCGCCCATCCTGCCGCCGACCTTCGTGCATTCGCACAAGGAGGCCGCGAGCGTCACGGGCGGCGAAGTGTATTACGGCAAAAAGCTGCCGGAACTGGATGGAGCCTACATCTACGGCGACTGGCAGCTCGGCACTTTCTGGTCGTTGCGAGATGGGAAGAGCACCGAACTTTGCCGAAGCAACCTGGAGCCCATCGTCTTCGGCGTCGCGCCCGACGGCGAAATCGTCACCGCCGATTACGCGAACGGCGGGCTGTGGCGATTCGCGCGCAATCCCGATGCGGGCAGGGTTTCGCAGTTCCCGCGACGGCTCAGCGAGAGCGGACTCTTCGCCGATGTAAAAAAGCAAACGCCCGCGCCTGGCGTCATCCCTTTCAAAACGCACGCCGAACGTTGGGCCGATCACGCGACCTCCGAACGCTGGATCGCGCTCCCCGGAAACGAGAACATCACGCTCGCGAAAAAAGAACTCGGTGTGATCGGCGTGGGACGCTGGGTTTTCCCGGACGACAGCGTGCTCGCGAAAACTTACTCACTCGAAACCGAGCGTGGAAACCCCGCGACCGCGCGCAAAGTCGAGACGCAGCTCATGCACTTCGACGGCATCCAGTGGGCCGCCTACAGCTACCGCTGGAACGATGCGCAGACCGACGCCGAACTCGTCCCCGCCGACGGAGCCGACGCGACTTTCGACATCAAAGATCCCGCCGAGCCCGGCGGCGCGCTTCGCCAGCCGTGGCGCTTTTTCGCCCGTGCCGAATGCCTGCGCTGCCACAATATGTGGAACAATTTCACACCCGGTTTTTCCACCGCCGAACTGGACCGCAAAGCCATCGCCGACGCAGGCGACCCGCTCAGGCTTCTCCAGCGCCTGAACCTTCCGCCCGAAGAACCGAAGCTCGCCGATCCGCACAACGCGAACGCGAATCTCGAACTGCGCGCCCGCTCTTACCTCCACACGAATTGTGCGACATGCCACCGCTTCGGCGGCGGCGGCTCCGTGCCGAGCGTGATGAACATTGAGCAGCCGCTCGCCGATTCGCGCCTCATCAACGCGAAGCCCGTGCAAGGCGGACTCGGCCTTCCCGAAGCACGCATCATTGCGCCCGGCGATCCGTATCGCAGCGTGCTGCTCTACCGCATGGCCACCGCCGGACGCGGCCACATGCCGTATCTCGGCGGCAAACTCATCGACGATCGCGGCCTGGTGTTGATTCGCGATTGGATCGCCGGGATGAAACCTGAGAACGAACCCATCGCCGCATCCCCGCTCGCCGACGCCTTCGCGATCATCGACGGCTCGTTGAAAGGTGAAGCGCGGGAGCAAGCCATCGCACGCGGCAGCGCGCTCGCCGACCCGATGCAGCGCGATCTCTTCGAGCGATTCCTCCCTGAATCCCAGCGCCGCAAAGTGCTCGGCCCCGACATCCACGCCGAAGCACTGCTCGCACTCAGCGGCGATGATTCGCGTGGAAAAAATCTCTTCGCCGCCATCTGCACCGCCTGCCATCGCGCGCTTGATGCAGGCATCGACTTCGGCCCCGACCTCACCCACATCGCCTCGAAGTACGCGGCGCGCCCCGCCTTGCTCGAACAAATCCTCCAGCCCGCAAAAATCATCGAACCGCAATGGCACCTCGCAACCGTTTCGCTGAAAAGCGGCGAGTCACTCTCCGGCTTCATCACCGAGCGCACCGACGCCAGCCTCACGCTGAAACTCGCCGGTGGAGAAACCCGCAAAATTCCCGCCGACAAAATCGACAAAACAACCACCGCCGCAGTCTCGCTCATGCCGGAGGGCCTGCTGCAAAACGTCACCGCGCAGGAAGCCGCCGACCTCCTCGCCTTCCTCTCATCGCTCAAGTAGCGCCCTCCCTCGCGGCCCGTTAATCCTCATACCATGCTCGCTCTACGTCTCAATGCAAACTTGGTATGTTTCCCCCGCAGCCGCCATTGATGGAACACCAGCCGCCGCTGCTCGCACGCCAGCCGCCGCTGATTGAGTCCGCGCCCGCGCCGATGGCATCGCAGCGGACATTGATCGAACCGCTGCCCCGTTTGCTCAAACCCCAGCGCCCGCTGATCCATGCGCAGTCTCAATTGATGGCGCCAAAGTCTCAATTGCGCGACCGTGCGCGGTCATTGTTTTGGCCGCAGGGCGCGTTGCTCAAGTCGTAGCCGCACTCGATTGGCCCGCAGAGCAAGGTGCGAAGCACCGCCCCCAAGGAGCGGCGACATTCCTGTCGCCGACCTCCACGCCCCGCGCAGCGGCAAACAAGCCCGCTGCGTGGAGATGGCCGCTGCGCGGAGCGTGGAAGTCGGCGCTTGGGAAAGACGCCGCTCCCTGGACCCGCTCCCCCAAGTGCCACTCCGAAAACGGGAAAAAGACTCTGCTTTCGCCTTGCTCCGCCTGCTGAAAGGCGGCATTTCTTGGCCACCCTATGAAACGAATCGCGCGGTTTCTATTCGTGCTCTCCCTGCTGGCGGCAGGATTAGTTTCCGCCCGCGCGCAATTCACCCTCGGCCTCCGCCCCGTCTCGCCAGGCACCGGCGAATTGCGCTTCACGCTCGATCCCGGCTACTACTATTGCCTGGAAAGCTCCGGCGATCTGACGGGCAGCTTTGCTCCGGCGAGCGGGTGGATGCTGGGCAATGGCGGCGAAGCGGCGTGGACGATCCACTACCCGACCAGCCCGACGGCGGGCGGCGGCGGCTCGCGGGGGCGCGGCGGGGTATGGGTTTTCGCTCTACCCTTTCACTAGCGCCTCGACGGGGAATGTCGCCAAGACGCTGGTGACTTGGACCGATGCCGCTGAAACGCGCTGCCGCGCGCTGGTGGTTGCGGATTATTCGGCGCTTCCGCCCTTCGTCAATGTGCCCGGCAGCGGCGCGGGGCCAAACGTCCTGCTGCTCTCGGGCCGCATTGACTGGGATTCCGCCTACGAAGCCCTCGTCCCTGCTTTGCTACCCACCGCGCAGCAAGCCATCCTCGACCATCTCCCGACTCCCGCCGCGGCCATGAACGCGGCGACTTCCGGCGGGGTAGCTAACCCAGGGGTGGTTATCGAATCTGCACAGCACTTCTTCCGCATCCACCGCATGGAGGAGGATGCCGACGGAGACGGGCTGGACTATTTTACCGAGCACTTTCTGACGTTGACCGACGACCATGCTTCGGATGCTCCCGCGCATCTGGCCGGTGCGCTCGATCCGCGCACGCGCTCGGCGGAATTGCAATGGCCCCTCGGCCCGGCCTCGTCTGCCGGGGGCTTCGACGTGCAGCGCCAAGTCTCGGGCTCATCCTTCTGGCAGACCGCCGGCACCGTCGCTGCGAGCGCGGTGGATGCCGGTAATTTGCTGCACTTCTCCGACTCGAATCTCGTCGTCGGCAAGGTGCATTCCTACCGCGTCCGCTACAGCATTTTCGGACATCATTCCATTGCATCGAATATCGTGGCTCTCGATGGCTGGCTGGATGGCGACGGGGATGGCTTGCCGGATGCCTGGGAAAGGTTTTACTTCGACTCACTCGCCTATGGTCCTGCTGACGATCCAGACCGGGATGGCATCACGAACGCCGCCGAATTCGCCGCGGGCAGCAACCCCGCGGCCAGCGCGGCCGCGCATGGCTTGCAACTCATGCGCCGGGGAGTCATGGCCTACGCTGTCAATCCCGGCCATCCGCGGCTCGGCGGAGTCTCCAGTGACACGCACTATCTTAGTGTCGCCGCCCATTTCAAAGTGACTGCAAAGCACAATAACATCGTGACCTTGACGGAGGAGTTCGATTTGCAGGATGTCGATTTGCCTCTCGGCCAGACGGGGAAGGGCGGCGCCAGGGACAAGGATAACGAGCACACCGAGAAATGGACGGTGACCCATCCGGCCACTCCGGCGCAAGACGAGACCCGCACTTTGAACTGGACGATTCGGGTGCCTGCGCTGGCCGCCGGGCGGGAGCAGCTTGGCTCCTTCTTATCGCTGGATGGGTCCAGGGCTGGGGAATCCGGCGACTACCACCTATCGCTCAGCCCCTCGGTCGTCTGGGCCGACGGTTTCCAGCCGCCGCGCGGCCGCACTATTTTCCAAGTCCCCAACTATCCGGGGCTGCATACTGGAACGTGGGAGGGCGATTCGACCTTCGACAAGACCTTCTTCGACGGGACGCTCCATCGCGAGGCGGAACTCGCTGGCGCGGGAAGCTGGACCGGCACGGCCACCTCGCACACCGACGGTTTCCCGCCTGATACCGTGCCCATAGCCTCGCGGGCCTACGATGAGTATCCGTCGCAGGACAAGAACGAGCTCACCCCTTTCACCGTCTATCCGCCACCCAATCTCGAAAACACGCCGACCCACGCGGATAACACCGTCTTCACCAAGCAGACTGCCACGGAAATCGAATACACGAATGACAGTACGAATGAAGCCGACACCTATCACCTCGAAGGATGGGTGCGGCTCACGGAACTCTATACGAACCAGCAAATGATCGCCGATGTGGCGGGCGCGATGCCCGCGTGGCGGCTCGAGCCGGGCTGGACTCTGACGGGAAATGTGGCGCAGCGGGCGAGCACGGGCATTGGCGGCGTGGCGACCTTCGCGCCCGACTATGTGGAGGTGGATGGCTATCCCGAGACGCTGGCCGAGCGTGAATACTGGCCCAGCGCGCAGACGCCGTATGTTTCCATTACCGACTGCCAGTATTGGTTTGAGACGGATGACCGGGCAAACACGCCGCCGGTGACATGGGCCGAGTGGTTCGAGCCGAGAGGGGGCGCGCCCCAGTTGCGGGGCCTCCACACCTGGGATCCCGCGACGGCCCCGATCTGCCCCATCAAGACTTTCCTGGCCTCGCAGGAGATCGATCCGGCCGCGCCGGTGTCGGGGCGCTACTACATCAGCCTCCTGCCTTTTGAGATAGAGGGTTACAAACGCGGCACGATCAACGCACCCGGCGCGAAGGTTCCGAAGGGCACCGGCAAGTTTGGATATGAAACCGTCATGCTCGAAAACGCGGACTTTCAAGACAACCCGCGACAGCAGCGCGATTGCGATTCCCCGGAGGTGAACAAGACCGTTGACGATGACTTTGTGAAAGTCGTTTTGAAGTGGCCCAAGGACATGAAGGTTGCCGGTGTGAAGCTACAACTGCGGCACGATGGGATGGAGGTTGATGCCACGAAGACTACGTTTGAAACCGCAGTCACGATCAAGGGGACAAATCGTCTTAACTTCTACAAGCCTGACGGGACCAAGCTAACGGATGCCGACCTTGTAATTAACGATTTGGCGAATCCAGGCACCGGCTACCTCGCTCAAATATTTACCAACGGCGAACTGCCGTTGTTCATCGAAGGAGCCGACAAGTTTGGCTATCTTGGCCCGGATAGCCCGACGATGGATAACGTCGGAACGCAGCAGACAGCCGCGAAGAAACTTGGCGGCGCAATCCTACGCTGGGAAGTAACTCAGGGTGGAACGACCTCGACAGACAAGCTCCTCGTTTATCGCGGTGGGTTCTTTCTCTACCAACAACCTACGGGCCAGCCAGGCACGCCCGGCTTGCTCACGTTCTACGACGGCAAAGGGCGAGTGACCAATGACACCACCGACTACGGAGAGCAGCTCGCGCAGTGGGTTGGAAAGAGCGGCAAGACCAGTGGCGGCGATTACGATGAGACCGGACGTAATGGGCACATCCCTCCAGGTTGGCGCATCGTGTTTCAGCGAACAGACTTCACTGACAAACAACGCAATCAAGAATCTGGTTCTGGCGCAAACAGGGTGATCCGCCAGGGGGGATATTGCCGCTGGCAACAGGATGACGCTGCCGCCGCAGCGGGTCGATACATTACGACATATGAATACCACGCGAACAATGCACATGATGTCGCGGTCGGCGAACCCACAACAGTGAAGTTCAAGTTTCAAACTGAAGCCATCCCACCAACCAGCGCGGCTGGTCGCTCCGAAATCCAAATCCATCCCGACGGGTGGAAGGATGGAACTGCCGGCTGCATTGGAATTCAGGATTACTCCGATGTCGTTGATGTCTTCCGCGTTCTGACGAACTACCACGGTTTAAAACTGAAAATCGAATTGGACTAAATCCCTATCTATCATGAACTCTTCTCGCTTCACCATCTGCGTGCTCATCAGCACGGTTAGCTTAATTTCCGGACATCCCATGAATGGCCAAGCCGCACCAAAGAACTTTGGCGGTGGCACCCTGCCTCCCGATGTTCAGTTCACTGGCACAGATCCCACTGCTGTCGTCTTGATGGATGCCGACTTGGTTCCGCCTGGGCCGGGCGAAGTCAGCCGTGCGGATGTGAAATACATGCAACCGGCGAGTCCGAAAATCGCGGCTTTGCTGAGCCAAACGCCTGCCGGTCCAACTGGCACCGGGTCGGCCTGGTATCCGCAGCTTCAAACTTGGAAAACTGCGTTCGATCAGTTTTTGACGAGCCGCCTTCGCGCGGACTTCTTCAACCTCATCCCGACGATGGCGAGTTATTGGAGTCGCGACTCGGAGGCGGAGGAACTGGCTCCGCCGTTGGGCGAAGTCTCGAACTGGATGCAGGCTTGCGGCCAATACTTGATCAAAGCGGCGGCGGCTCACGTCGCGGAACAGAACGGCGTGATTGACGCCGCAACGCTGACAAAGTTTATGAAACTGTTCGCGTCGCGCGGCTTTTATAGCGAGCCGGATTGGGAAGACGCGCCAGTGCCGGTCAACGCCGCCGGTGTGTTGATCCTCGATGCGCCTTCCGCAGTGACGCAGTTGAAGGCCGGGCCGTGGCAACAAGCGAAGCGGTTTTTATCCGGTGGGAAAAATGCCACCGGCTTCTTCAAACGCTACGTCGCGAGTGGTGATGGCTTGGCCGTGTTGAAAACGAAATACGCGCAGAACCAGGCTGCCATTGATGCGAAGTTCGTTGAGTTGAAGACATGGGTTGCGCAGCAAGAAGCCGCAGCAGGTTCGCCGTAGCTCCCGTGTAACTGCGCGCCTAACCCGCCGCACTTCCGATAAGTGTGGCGGCGTCCCGCCGCGTGGGGTGTTGCGTGCCCCAACCGTGCAGGCATCGCGCCGCGCGAGCGCGCTGCCCGCCTTCGCCCGCCAGCGCCCTCGCGCGTCACGCTGCCTGCTGCCGCGCAAGCGGACCCCCGGCCCCCGCCCGCTCCGCGAACCGCGCGGCTGTCACGCCGGGTGCTGGCGCGAACCGCTGCGCGCGGAGCAGCGCCGCCCATCATTCCACCGGCGCTGCTCCGTGCTCGCTCAGCCGACAACAGCGGTAATGCAAAATAGACGGCCCCCAAAGGCGCCGGCCGCCGCAGCACCCCAGGGGGGACCCCGCCGCGCCCCCCGGCCGCGCCGCCTATTTTACATTACCGCGCGTTGTCGGCTGTCGCGCGCACTCGTCGCGCCAGCCGCCCCGACCGGACCGAAGCCAGCCAAGACCTACCCATGCGCGGCCCACCACTTCCTCCCGCTCCTTTTTAAGTTAGTCGGCGTCCCGCCGAGAATGTTTTGGGTGCGGCGTGGCACCCTGCGCCACAAGCCGCGCGCTTTCGCCCGCCGGAACCGCGCAGCGTGCCCCGCCGCCAAGCCGCTTCTCCACTGGCTTGCCGCGCTCCGCGCGGTGGCAGTGACGAGCGCCGATCCGCACGAATGCTCCGCTGCGCTTCGCAGCAGGGACGCGACCGGCGCATTCCTCACCGAGACGCTCCCGGCGAACACGACCTTCAACGCCGGCGCGAGCAGCGCGGGCTGGACGGAAACCGCGCCCGGCTCCGGCGTGTTCCGTTTCGCCATCGGCAATCTCGCCGCCGGTGCGAGCGCGGGTAGCGCCACCTTTGTCGCGACGGTGAAGACGACGATCGCGCGAACGGCACCGATCCCGCGACGGGCGACAACACCGCCGCGCTCGACAAGACGCTTTACCAGGGCATCTACGCCGCCGCGCAATTCACGCCGCCGACCGGCATCCTCTCGCATCTCACCTCCGTGAAAGTGCGCGTCTTCGACGTGGCCAGCGGCGCGGAATCGCTCGTCATCACGACGCCTTACGGCAGTCAGTTGAAAGGCAGCGTGCGCGTGGCCGTCGGCGATTTCAATGGCGACGGCTTCGACGACATCGTGACCGCGCGCACGGCTGGCAGCGCAAACATCCGCGTGTTCGACGGCCTCACCGGCCAGCAGCTCGCGATCGGCGGGCAGACGCAGTTGAATCCCGGAACGCTCAACGCCCGCCACGGCGTGTTCATCGCGGCGGGCGATGTCACGGGCGACGGACGCGCGGACAT
>JAYVRQ010000057.1:0-2583 GCA_043776145.1 Chthoniobacteraceae bacterium | reverse complement strand
GCATCGGGCAGATGGCCGGCGTCGCGGGTGAGAAGCAGACGCGCGTGACCGAGGGCACGACGGACATGGCGAATTTCGTCACCGCCGTCACCGACGCGAACCTCGCCACGCGGGAGTTGAACGTCTTCGACCAAATCGACCTCCCCTCGGTCATCAACTACATCGCCGCGTCGCGCATGACGCAGGAAGGCGACGACGTTTGGGCGAACATGATTATCTATCGCGACAGCGACGGGACGGGGGAATGGCGCATCATTCCGTACGATCTGAATCTTTCGTGGGGCCAGCTTTACTACGCCGATTACACGGCGACGCATGGCGCGCTGCTCGCCACCGACGACACCGACAAAAGCCACCCGCTCTACGGCAACGCCTCCTGCTACACGCTCAACTACGCCAACGTGCCGCCCCGCTACAATCGTTTCTACGACGCGATCATCTCCGTGCCGCGCACGCGCGCGATGCTGCTGCGTCGCATCCGCACGCTGATGGATACTTACCTGCAAGCTCCCGGCACGGTGAATCCGCTTTTTGAAGCGACGCTCGACGCGCACGTCGCGCGCATCGCGCAGGAGGCCGCGCTCGATCGCACGACGTGGGGCTGGGCACCCATCGGCGGACCCAACGGACTCGGCAATCTCAGCATCGCGACCGCCGTGTCGGACATGAAGAGCAGCTTCATTGCACCGCGCCGCACGCACTATTTTAACACGCACACCTCGACGACCAATGTCGGCATTGCGAATGCGAACAGCGCAGGCATCCCCGCCGCACCGCAGGCCGCGTCGTTCCCGATGACCATCACCGCTTACGATTACAATCCGACCGACGCCGGGAAGCAGGACGCCGAGTGGATTCAGCTTACGAATCCGAACGCCTTCGACGCCGACATCAGCGGCTGGCAACTCAGCGGCGCGATCAGCTTCACCTTCAAAAGTGGAACGGTCGTGAACGCCGGAACGTCCATCTACGTTTCGCCAAAACAATCCGCCTTCCGCGCGCGTACCACGACGCCGCGCGGGGGCGAGGGGAAATACGTCGTCGGTCCTTACAGCGGCCAGATTTCCGCGCGCGGCGAAGTCATCGAGCTGCGCGATCCGGCCAGCGTTCTCGTCACCAGTGCCGCGACGCCCGCGAATCCCACCGCATCGCAACAGCAACTCCGTATCACCGAACTGAACTTCAACCCGCTGCCGCCGACCGCCGCCGAACTCCTCGCGCTGCCCGGCGTCGGCGCGAGCGATTTTGAATTCATCGAACTGCAAAACACCGGCGGCACCCCGCTCAATGTCGGCGGCGCGACTTTCACGAAAGGCGTCACGTTCACCTTCCCGACGAACTACATGATTCCCGCCGGAGCGCGCGTCGTCCTCGTCGCCAACCCGCCCGCTTTCACGCAGCGATACGGCGGCAGCGCGACCGTCGCGGGCACCTTCGCGGGCAATCTCGACAACAGCGGCGAGTCCATCGAAATCGTGGACGGCGTCGGCGAAGTCATCCTCGATTTCCGCTATGAAAATTCGTGGTACCCGCCCGCCGACGGCGCGGGCCGCACACTCGTCGTGCGCGATGTTTTGCCCAGCTACGCGACCTACGATCTGCCCACGCACTGGGCGCTCAGTGGCGCGGTCGGCGGCTCGCCCGGCAGCAGCGATGCGGATTTTGCCAATGTGTACGAAGGCTGGCGCTGGGATCATTTCAGCGAAGCCGAAGTCTATCTCCCCTCGCCGCCGAACCCCTCGCGCACCGTCAACACCGCGCTCGTCGGCCCCGCCGCCGATGCCGATGGTGACCTGCTCGCAAACGTCGGCGAATACGCCTTCGGCCGCCTGCCGCGCACCACCGACAACACCGCCCTTTCGACCGCGAGCATCGTGAACGACGCAGGCAGTGACTACCTGGCCATCACCTTCAAACGCCGCCACAAAGCCCTCGACCTGACCTACACCGTCGAGACCACCGACAATCTCATCACCGGCCCGTGGACGCCGACGACGCAGCAAGTGGGCGCGACCACCGACCTCGGCAACGGCATCGAACAAGTCACCTTCCGCGACACCATCCCCAGCGGCCCCGGCCAGCGTTTTATCCGCGCCCGCGCAGTGAAGCCATAGTCGCCCGCGCCTGCGCGACCCCTCTGCCGCGAAGCGGCGCATCGTCCCAACCTGTCATTCTAAGGAACGAAGAACCTCTGACTATTTGAGGGCGGAGGCGGCGCGGAGCCCGAGCGCGCGCGAAGCTCCGCACCGCCTCCGCCCTCAAATAGTCAGAGATCTTTCGCAGGCTCAGGATGACAGGCTTTGGATGCTGCCGCTATCGCGACAATCCCGGAGTTTGGGGCAATTGCCCTGCTGATTTCCGCCTTTGGGGACTCGTTCCCAAGTTCCTGAGGCTGTCCCGATAAAGTGGACATGAGTTGGGAACGGCGGGCAAAAAGAACCAACGATGAGCCAAGAAGTAAAAACGAAACGAACCAAGCGCCGCTACGTGGCCGGGGTGCTCGATCGCTGGAGTCGGCGCCTGCTCGGCCTGGCGAGGGCCGCGCGCATGGGATGCCACGCTGCCGCAAGCCGCGCTCAACCA
>JAYVRQ010000056.1:0-8545 GCA_043776145.1 Chthoniobacteraceae bacterium | reverse complement strand
ACGCTCTGCTACACAGGCGACATCCTCGATCCCGCGCGCGCGAAGTATTCGCTGAAGTATTACGTCGCGCTCGCGAAGGAGTTGGAAAAAATGGGCGCGCATTTTCTCGCGATCAAGGACATGGCTGGACTCTGCCGACCTTATGCTGCGTACAAACTCGTGAAGACACTCCGCGAGGAAATGCGCGCCCATGCGCTCCAGCTCCTTCGCGAGCTTCACGTAGTATTGCAGGGAAAACTTGTCGCGACGCTCGTCGAGAATATCGCCGGTGTAGCAGATCGCCGCTTCGCAGATGGCGTGGGTGTCCTGCACGGCTTCCATGCCGACGCGCAGGTTGGGCAGGTAGTTCAACGAATCGAAGATTCGCAAAATATCCATGCCCGAGGCGGCGGCGTGGCGCACGAAACCGGCGACGATGTGGTCCGGGTAATTCGTGTAGCCGACGGCATTCGCGCCGCGAAAGAGCATTTGGAAACAGATGTTCGGCACCTTCTCGCGCAAGGCCCGCAAACGATTCCACGGGTCTTCGTTCAGAAAACGCATCGCCGTGTCGAAGGTCGCACCGCCCCACATTTCGAGCGAGAAAAGTTCCGGCGTCCGGCGCGCGACGGCGGGTGCGACGGCCAGCATGTCGTAGCTGCGGACGCGCGTCGCCATGAGCGATTGATGCGCGTCGCGGAAGGTCGTGTCGGTGATGAGCAGGCGCTTTTGCTTCAGCGTCCATTCCGCGAATTTCCGCGGTCCGAGTTCAAGCAATAACTGCCGTGTGCCCGCCGGCGGCGCTTGTTTCCCTTCCCATTTGGGAAGGCGCGCGGCCTCCATTTTTTGCGCGGGCTTGTAGCCCTTCGCGTGGGGATTCCCATTCACGATCACATTGCCGAGAAAGTTCAGCAGCTTCGTCGCACGATCCTTCTTCGCGCGGAAATGGAACAGCTCGGGCGACGTGTCGATCATCGTCGTGGTCGCCTGCCCGCTGCGGAATGCCGGGTGATGCAGCACGTTTTCCAAAAAGGGAATGTTGGTCTTCACCCCGCGAATCCGCGTCTCCCGCAGCGCGCGATCCATGCGGTCGATCGCCATCAGAAAAGTCGGCGCGCTCGCCGTCATCTTCACCAGTAGCGAATCGTAAAACGGCGTCACCACCGCGCCGGAATCGCCCATGCCCGCGTCGAGCCGGATGCCGAAGCCGCCCGCGCTGCGATACGTGATGATCTTCCCGTAGTTCGGCGTGAATTTGTTCTCGGGGTCTTCGGTCGTGATGCGGCACTGGATGGCAAATCCGTTGCGCGGAATCTCCTTCGGCAGCGCGACCTTCTCGCCGTACAGCTCCTCGCCTTGCGCAATCAGGATTTGCGCGCGCACGAGATCGACGCCGGTGATCTGCTCCGTGACCGTGTGCTCGACTTGAATGCGCGGATTCATCTCGATGAAAAACCACTCGTGCCGGTCGAGGTCGTAGAGAAACTCAACCGTCCCCGCGTTGTCGTAACCAATCTCCCGAGCGATCCGCGCCGATGCTTCGCAAAGCTCGTGGCGCACCTTTTCCTTCAAGCCCACCGACGGCGCAATCTCGACGACTTTCTGATGCCGCCGCTGCACGCTGCAATCGCGCTCGTGCAAATGCGCCGCGTTCCCGTGCTTGTCGCCGAGCACCTGCACTTCGATGTGCTTCGCGCGCGGGATGTACTTCTCCAAAAACACCGCCGAATTTCCAAACGCGCGTCCCGCCTCGCCCTGCGCTTCATCGAGCAGCGCATCGAGATCGCCCGCCTTGTGAACCACGCGCATACCCCGCCCTCCCCCGCCAAACGCCGCCTTGATGATGAGCGGAAATCCAATCGTCGCCGCGATTTTCAACGCCTCCTTCCGATCGCTCACCGGCTCCTCCGTTCCCGGCAGTGTGGGAATCTTCAACTTCTGCGTGAGCGCGCGCGCCGCCACTTTGTCGCCCATCAGTTCCAGCAACTCCGGCCTCGGCCCGACGAACGTGATTCCCGCGTCCGCGCAAGCCTTCGCGAACTGCGCGTTCTCCGACAAAAATCCGTATCCGGGATGAATCAGATCCGCGCCCTTCGCCTTCGCCAGCGCGACGATCCCCGCGATGTCCAGATACGCCCCGACCGGCCCCTTCCCCTCACCCACCACGTACGCCTCATCCGCCTTGAAACGGTGCATCGAGAACCGATCCTCCTGCGCGTAAATCGCGACCGTTTTCAGCCCCAGCTCCGTCGCTGCGCGCATGATGCGGATGGCGATTTCAGAACGATTGGCGACGAGGAGTTTTTTCGGAGCGGCAGTGGCGCGGGATGGCATAAAGGAAAGGCCGCATCTTCTACGGGAAGCCCGCGCGCGATTGCCAGCGCGATCGTGGCGGAGCGCAGCGATTTGATCTTCGACAGACCGCTTGGCATTCGCCCCGCTACGCTCCTATCTTCCAAATCACATGAATCTCCAAAGTGCCTCCGTCCGCCGCCTCATCTCTTCCATCGAAGCTCTCGAAGCCCGCATCGCGCCCGCGGCGCTCGGGGCGTCGGTGACGGAAGTCACGCTCGTCAGCAAACACGTCGCCACTTTCACCGACGCGGACGGCGACCTCGTGAAAATCGAGGTCTCGAAGGGAACGCTCGATCAATCCGACTTCGTGCTCGTCGCCGCGGGCACCGGGGCCGATTTGCGCAAGATCAATTTCAGCGACGACGCCGGTGAATTCGCCGGGGCGAATCTCACGATCACGGCGAAGCGCGGCACTTTCAGCGGCAACGGATTTGCGAACGTCGGCTTCATCGAATCGACGGGCGCGGACCTCGGCAAAGTCAGCATCAAAGGCGATCTCGGGCGCATCAACGCAGGGCTGCCGGGCTCCGGCAAGCTCTCGGTGAAATCGCTCACCGTGCAATCCATGGGCGCGCTCGGCCTCGCGACACAGGATGCGGGCGGGAGCCTCGCCAGCGAATTTGCGGGCAGCACCGGCGCGATCCTCGTGAAGTCCGATCTCGATGGCGTCACGCTCGCCGCGGGCGGCGGCATCGAGAGCGTGAAAGTGCGCGGCTCGATGAATGGTGGGCAGATCAGCGCGGGCACCACGCTCGGCGACGTGAGCATTCGCGGGGACATCAACGGCACCGCCGCCGCGCCCGCGCGCATCACCGCGCTCGGCAATCGAAACGCGACGCCCGCGACCATCGACCTCGCCATCGCGAACCTCAAAGTCGGCGGCAGCGTCGAATTTCTCCGCGTGCTCGCCGGGGCGAATCGCGCGGGCGTGGTTTCCAACGAGGACGCCTCGATCGGCAAGATCACCGTCGGCGGGGACTGGCACGCGAGCACCGTGCTCACCGGCAGCATCGCTGGAGACGACGGCTTCGAGGGCACGGTGGACGACGGCACGGCCAACAACACGCAGCGGATTTACGCCCGCATCGCCGCCATCACGATCGGCGGACAAGCCTACGGCACGCTCACCGTGGGCGACAGCTTCGGCATCATCGCCGAGGAAATCGGCAAGGTGAAAATCGGCGGCATCCGCTTGAAACTGGAAAGCGGGCCGCAAAGTCCCGGCGATTTCTTCCCGCTCGGCGCGACCGTGCCCGGACCGAACGGCCTGCCTTCCGACTTCTCCATCGGCGAAATCGTTCCGCTCTGAGCGTGGCGCGTCCCGGTTTTTTGCTCGTCCTCGAGGGGATCGACGGCTCTGGAAAATCCACGCTCGCGCGGCAGCTCGCCGAGTGGCTGCGCGGGCGCGGGCGCGAAGTCATCACCAGCCGCGAACCCACCGACGGCCCGCACGGCACCGCGCTGCGCCGCTCCGCCAAAACGGGGCGGCTCTCGCTCGAAGCCGAACTCGATCTTTTCCACAAAGACCGCGCCGAACACGTCGCCGCGCTCATCTCCCCTGCCCTCGCGCGCGGCTGCGTCGTCATTCTCGATCGCTACTATTTTTCCACCGCCGCCTACCAGGGCGCTCGCGGCCTTGATCCGCAGGCGATCATCGAGACCAATGAAAAGTTCGCGCCGGTCCCCGACATCGTGCTCCTGCTCGATCTCGATCCCACCGACGGCTCCGCGCGCATCCAGCGCCGCGGCGATGCGCTGGATGATTTCGAGGCGCTCGATTACCAGCGCGAAGTCCGCCGCATCTTCCTCGCGCTCGACCGCCCGTTCATCCGGCGCATCGACGCCGCCCGCAGCGCCGAAGCCGTCCTCGCCGACTGCCGCGCGCTGCTAGAACCGCTAATTCCGCAAGCACGCGCGCCAGGCGAGAGAGCGTAAAGCAAGCGGCTCAGAGAAAGCGGGGGAAGTTCTTTCATCGGCGACCGAAAACCGTCCGCCGACGCTCGACGATCCATTGCCGACTGCCGGCCGCCGCCCGTAGCCAGCCGAAAACCTTTGGCAGTCGGCTCCCGACCGTCCGCGGTCAGCGAAAAGCCTTTGACGGTCAGCCGAAAACAGTTCGCAGTCAGCCGAAAGCGGTTTGCAGTCAGCCGAAAGCGGTTTGCAGTCAGCCGAAAGCGGTTTGCAGTCAGCCGAAAGCAGTTCGCGGTCGGCTGAAAACCATCCGCAATCGGCTGAAAACCACCCGCAATCGGCTGAAAATGGCGATATTTAGTCACATCCCTCCCTACCGATCTCATTCGGTGCCCATTACCCTCCGCGAAAGTGATTCCCCCCGGTCAGCGAGTCCAGCTTCCCCGGTCCGCCAAGCTGATTTCCCCGGTCCCCGAGGCAGAAGGGGCCTAGCGGCGTCTCTTGAGCAGCCACATCCACCCGGAGCCGAGTAACAACAGGGTGGTAGTGGGCTCGGGGACACTGGCGACACGGAAGCCGAGGAGGTTTCCCTCGGTCGTTCGGGCGGTGCTGACGCGGCTCTCAGAGCGCAGGTTGCCCTCGCCGAAGACGTAGTGGCCGCCGCGGATGACGCGATTCTCGGACGGGCTGTCATTGGTCCCGTCATAGGCAGTCTCCATCCATTCATTTACGTTCCCATTCTGCCCCATCGTCCCATAATGGCTCAACCCCCCGGCGAGTGTGACGTTCGCAGGGCCGGTGATCGCTCCACCCCCATACACCGCCGTGTTCGGTGCCGTGCCGTTCGCCACTGCCGTCGGGATCGTGTTGCTTCCGGTCGCGTAGTCGAAATAGGTCGTCCCGCTGCCGCTGTAATACGCCGCCTTGTACCATTCATTCTCGCTCGGGAGAAAGTAACGGGCGTTGCGGTTGCGAAACAGGTTGCCCGCGTCGTAGCCCGGATCGCTGGGCGACCACAGCAAGATATCCGCGCTGGTAACGCTATTGCTCGTATAGCCTGCATCGCCCGGATTCACCGTGAACTTATACGCGGGCGAATACCCCGAACTCACGTTCAACCAATTCACAAACCGGGCGGCCTCGCTCCAATTCTCAAACGACGTGGGCTTGGTTCCAGCGAGGCCACTCCGCGCGATCAAGAGACCTCCCGCTGCGTTCGCCTTGGTGATCATATCCTCGCTGATTTCATACGTGCCCATGCGAAACGCGTAGTTCACCGCGCCGTAGGGCGAAGACGAGATTCCCGTCGTCCCGGTATCCATGGGATTGCCCGGATCGCCGACGGCCACAAAGTCGATGGTGAAGGTGTTCGTGCCGCTGCCAAAGGTGTCCGTCGTTATGGTCGCCGCGTGCGCAGAAGTGACGATGAGCGGCAGCACTCCGGTCAGTATGATTCCGAACTTCATGCGATGTGTATTGTTCATGATGTGTGGGGAGGTTGCAGTCCGTGAATGGAATGCCGCGGAAATAGACCCGACCTCGCCGGATTGGGAAGCTATTTCTTCCCAACTTCCCCCAGCCACTCCGCGTCCGGCGCGGCGTAAGGGCGGAAGGTTTCCAGGGTGCCTTCGTGCTCGTTGTAAAAGAGGGCGCGGTGGAGGCCGAGGGCGCTCGCTTTCGGGGAGTCGATGAGGCTCGCGGAATCGTTCGCGCTCATTTGGAAAACGACGCGCATTTCAAATTCACTCAGCGCCTTTCGGCTCATCGAGCGGTTCACGTTGTTGAAGGTGTCGATGCTCACGAGGAGGTGCATTCCCAGCGCGCTGCCTTCGGTGATGAGGTCGGTGAGTTGCGCACCCGCGCTCGCCTCGCCATCGCCGCCGGAGGAAAAGCTGAAGTCGTCCTCGTGGCGGAGCTTTTTGAATTTGTGCAGGCCGTGGATGAAAAGGAAGAGCGCGGGCTCGGCCCCGGTGGTACGCGCTTTTTGATCGGCGGCAATTTCTCCCATGATCGCGGGGATGTCGTGCGCGCGGGCGAGCGTGATTTCGTGCGGACACATGGCGACGATGCGCTCGATGAAATAGGACTCCGGTGAACCCGGCGCGGCGTTGATGAAGAAGACAAAACGCGCCGAGTCGCGCGGGTGCTGCGCGGCGAGGGCGAGGAGCGCGAGGCCGAGCATGGTAAGCGCGGCGTCTTCGCGCTGGCCGACGATGAGAAGATGATTGCCGCTCTGGCGCTGGAAGACGGCTTCGGTCGGACCTTTGATGGAATTGGGCGCGCCGAGCCAGCAGCGGGAGGCGGTGGGAATTGCGGATTGCGGATTGCGGATTGCGGATTCGAGGAGCGCGTTCTCGCGGATGTCGGCGGGGGCGTTTCCCTCGAAGACGATGGGACTCGCGGGTGCAGCGTGATGCTGTTCGGCGAGGGTGCGGACTTCATCGAGCCACGCATCGCGCTCGTCGTCGGGGAGCCAGACGACTTGGAAGGGGCTGTTGCCTTCGAGCGCGCCGGCGGCGTCGTTGTAGATGCCTTCGCCGGGGCGCGTGAGCAGGCGCGGCGCGGAGTTGCTGTCATCCATGATGAGGTAGGCGTCCGCTTCGTTGCACTGGAGCGCGACGCGGATGACCATCTGGCCGAGCGTCGCGCGGGCGAGCGAATACGCGCCGCCGAGCGTCTGCGAGCCGAGCAGGACGTGGATGCCAAACGCGCGGCCCTGGCGCACGATGCGGTCGAAGAGCAGCGATGCGCCCTGCGCGATGGTGTCGTCTTCCACGAAAAATTCCTGGAACTCGTCGATGAGCAGCAGCGAGCGCGGCATCGGTTCGGAGCCGCCCGCGCGTTTGTAACCCGCGATGTCCTGCACGCCGAGCGCGCGGAACATGTCGCCGCGCCGCTTCAACTCAGCATCGACGCGCTGGAGCACGCTGAGCGCGAACTCGCGATCGGACTCGATGGCGACGACGCGCGCGTGCGGCAGCCGCTTCGTCGCGTAGCACTTGAACTCGACGCCTTTCTTAAAGTCGATGAGGTAGAACTCGACCTGCTCCGGCGAGCACGCGAGCGCGAGGTTCGTGATGATGACGTGGAAGAGCGTGGATTTTCCCGAGCCCGTTTTTCCCGCGAAAAGCGCGTGCTGGCGCGTGCCTTTGCCGATGGCGAGGTACTGGTGTTTCGTCGCGCCAGTGCGGCCGATGGGAATGCGCAGCTCGCTCGTCGTGTCAGCGGTCCAGCGCTCTTCTTTGGCGGGCGTAATTTGGGAGAAGGGTACTTCAACGCGGTTCGAGTCGATGCTCGCCTTGCCGATTTTGTGGACGAGTTCCACGGCGAGGCCGGGCTCGGGCGGTGGGTCGAGCACGAGCACGCCCCCCGCTTCGATCTGCTTTTTGCCGAGCAGGAATTGATCGCCCTCGCGCCGGATGCAGATGCTGTTCTTGCGGAGTTCGTCGGCGACAAAACCATCCGGCATTTCCTGGCGCTGATCCCAGTGAATGAGCGTGAAAATTCCGCAGCGCGGCCCGCTGACGGCGATGCTCTGGAGCCGCTTCACGGCGGTCTCGGAAAAATTCGCGGGGAAGTCGGCGATGACGAGGTAGTGATATTTTTCGGCGATGCTGCCGGCCTGCTCGTTGTATTCGGTGATCGTCGCGTACTCGTTGCGCAGATACATCTGGATCACCTTCTCGGCGTGCTCCGCGAGTTCCGCGAGGCGCTCTTCGATTTGATCGCGCTGCGTCCAGATGCGGCGGTTGATGAGGCTCTCCTCGTAATCGCCGAGGTGCATCAGCCCCGCGAAATTTTGCCCGAGCCCAACGGGGTCGATGATGGTGAAGGCGAGCTTGCCCGGCGGCGTGGTGGAGAGGAGTCGGAGAATGACGTTCTCGATCGCGCCGATGACCGCCGTGCCGCCGGATTCCTTGGTTTCAAAAAAAAGCGAGGCGCGATCGGGAAAAGTCAGCGCCAGCGGGATGGAAACGCGCGGCGAACCGGGGAGCGCGAGTTGGACGATGTCCTTGGGATTCGCGTCGTGGCGCTGCGTGAGATTGAGGGCGAGATGCCCGAACTTGGTGGCCGGGGTGAAGTCGGTGGGCGGCTTCCAATTCTCAACGAACGCGGCGTCCCAATCGGGGAAACGCTCTGCGGTCGCGGCGTTCATTTCGCCGATGGCGTCGAAGGGCGCGGTGATCTCGCGCGTCCAGTCTTCCTGGAGTTGCTGCCACTGCGCATTTTCGGCGGCGGTCACTTCGGCAATCTCGGCGTCGTGCGTTTGCGTGAACTGCTGCCGGCGCGCTTCCGCGTC
>JAYVRQ010000055.1:0-8556 GCA_043776145.1 Chthoniobacteraceae bacterium | reverse complement strand
TCGATCCGAAAAACAAACGCGGCGCGCGCGGCCTCGCGCTTCAGCCGGCGAACCAGCGGCTCTACCTGCTCAACCGCCTCTCGAACACGATCTCCGTGATTTCCACCGCGAGCGAAACGGTGCTCGGCGAAATCGCGACCGGCAGCTTCGATCCCACGTCCGCGACCATCCGGCAGGGACGCGGATTTCTGTACGATGCGCGGCTCTCGGGAAACGGCACGCTGTCCTGCGCCTCGTGCCACATCGATGGTGACCGCGACGAACTCGCGTGGGATCTCGGCGATCCCGCCGGTTTGATGCAGACCGTGAGCACACCCTTCGGCGTCTTCACCATGCACCCGATGAAAGGCCCGATGACCACGCAAACGCTGCGCGGGCTCTCCGGCCTGACTCCGCTGCACTGGCGCGGGGATCGCCAGAATTTCACCACGTTCAACCCCGCCTTCGCCTCGCTCCTCGGCGGCGCGCAGGTCAGCGCGGCGGACATGATTCTCTACCGCGATTTCATCAACACGATCGTCTTCCAGCCAAACCCGAATCAAAATCTGGACCGCACGCTGCCCGCGCTCTTCCCGCCCGGCGATCCGAATGCGGGCGATCCCGGCGCGGGGCGCAACACTTTCCAGAATGAAAATTTCAAGGCGGGGACGAACTGCGCCACCTGCCACTTTTTGCCGAACGGCACGGATCGCGGAATCAACAGCGCCGCGACGCTGATGCAGGCTCAGCCGCTGAAGACGCCGCAGCTTCGCAACGTGTATCAGAAGCGGCATTTCGTGCGCAGCGCAACCGCCGTTTCACTGAGCGGCTTCGGCATGACGCACGACGGCGGGGAGCCAGATACCGCCGCGTTTCTCTCGCGGCCCTTCTTCGTCACGTTTGCAGCGGACACCGTGCGGAAGAAAAATCTCGCCGCCTTCATGCAGTGTTTCGACACGGGCACCGCGCCCGCCGTCGGCTACACGCGCACCATCTCCGCCACGACGCTCGCGGGCAGTGGCGCGGACTGGTCGCTGCTGGAAGCGCAGGCCGTCGCGAGCAACAGCGATCTCGTCATCCGTCTGCTGGAAAATGGGGAGCGGCATGGCTTCGTGTATCGCGCCGCGACGAACGATTATCTCGGCGATCAAACAGGGGTCGGCCCTTTCACGCGCGCCGCGCTCGAAGCGAAAATCGCCGCGGGCGCGACGCTCACCATCATGGGCGCCCCGCGCACCAGCGGGCAGCGGCTCGGCGTCGATCGTGATGGGGATGCGATCCTCGATGCGGACGAACCGATGCCGCGTCTCGATCTCTTCTTCCCCGCGAATGCCCCGCAACTCGCCTGGCCCGCCGTCGATTCCGCGCTCGTCCTCGAATCCACCGATTCGCTCGCCGCGCCTGTCTGGCAGCCGATTACCGGGCCGCGCGTCCCCGCGGGTGCTTCGGTGAATGTGCTCGATCCCACGGCTGGCGCGCAGCGTTACTACCGGCTGCGCAGGCCGTGAACTCGAATCGGCCGGTGGCTAATCCGGCTCCGTGTCGCGGCCTTCGCGGGCGTGTTCGCGGGCTTCCACCTTCTCCTCGATCTTCACGATCCCGCGTCGATTGAAAACGCGCAGCAGTGCCACGACGATGAAGGCGACGAGGATCGCGATGAGCAGCAATTGCGTGTGATTTTTTGCCTCCACTTTTCCGAGCAGCCGCAGCGCCCATCCCGTGGAATGAAAACCGATCGCGGTGAGGATGCCGCCCCAGATGGTGAGCGCGAGCAACTCAATGCCGGCGAACTGCACCCACGGCAGCCGCTGGATTCCCCAAAAAACCGACGACGGATTGCGCGTGCCGTAAATGAAGCGCGCGAGAAAAATTTCCCACGGCCCGAAGCGCCGGGCGAGCCGCTCGACCATCGGCCCGATGCTGCGATAGACGCGGCTCGATTTGATCGTGTCGGCATTCAGGTGGCCGAGGGCGAACCAGACCGAGTCGTGAATGATCGCGCCGACAATCGCGGCGGGAATGACCGCGAACAAATTGAGGTCGGGCGTGATGGGATTGTTGTCGCCGAGTTTCGCGACGACGCCGATCGCGATGAACGCCACGTCGTTCTCGATGAGGGCGAGGATGAAGGCGGCCCAGAGGCCATAGAGGCTGAGAAATTCTCGCATCGAAAATTCGGCGGTGAAACGCGGGCATTGTCGCGCGGAGGCGGCGTCCGGCAAGTCCCGCGCGGCGCGATTTTTTTTCCGGTGCAAACGCGGGCGGCGCGCGTAATGTCGCCGCCTTTTCCGCCAGCCCATGAGCGCACCGACCACCCGCGAACTCTACGATCATTACGTCATCCCGACGTATGCGCGCTTCGACCTGCGGTTCGCGCGCGGGCTCGGCAGCGAGGTTTGGGATGAAGACGGGAAGCGTTACCTCGACTTCGGCGCGGGCATCGCGGTCACGTCCATCGGGCACTGCCATCCGCGCGTGGTCGCGGCGATGCAGCGGCAAATCGGGACGCTCGTCCACACGTCGAATCTCTATTTTACCAGGCCGCAAGGCGAACTCGCCGCGCGGCTCGTGCGGCTGACGTGCGCGCCGGATGCACCGCGCGGGAAGGTCTTCTTTTGCAACAGCGGAGCGGAGGCGAACGAGGCGCTCTTCAAGCTCGCGCGGAAATTTGGGAACGAAGGTGCGTCGCCCACCGCGCGACACGCGGCGGGCGAAGAAATCGCGCCCGCGCCCTTTCGCACGGGCATCGTGACGATGCGCGGCTCCTTTCACGGGCGCACCATCGCGGGTATTTCCGCGACGGGGCAGGAGAAAGTGAAGAAGGGCTTCGAGCCGCTGCTCGCGGGCTTCGTGCATGTGCCCTTCAACGACGGCCCCGCGCTCATCTCGGCGGTCGAGGAACCCGGAACCGTCGCCGTGCTGCTGGAGCCGATCCAAGGCGAGATCGGCGTGCTCCCCGCGACGCCGGAATTTTTGAAACTCGCGCGCGATCTTTGCGACCGCCACGGACTGCTGCTGATGTTCGACGAAGTGCAATGCGGGCTCGGCCGCACGGGCGATTGGTGCGCGTGGAAAACGCTCGCGGGTTCCAACTTCATGCCCGACGCGTGCTCGTGGGCGAAAGGGATCGCGGGCGGATTCCCGCTCGGCGCGATCTGGGTCAGCGACCGGATCGTGACTTTGAAAAGCGGGGACACGATCCCGCTCTGCGACCTGCTGGGCCCCGGCACACACGGCACCACCTTCGGCGGCACGCCGCTCGTCTCCGCGGGCGCGAATGAAGTGCTCGCGGTGATAGAGGAGGAAGGGATGCTCGCCAACGCGCGCGTGCTCGGCCCGCGCGCCATCGCGGCGATCGAGGCCATCGCGTCGCCGCTCGTGAAAGACGTGCGCGGCGTCGGGCTGATGATCGCCTTCGAGCTGGTCGCGGATTTCGCGGAGCGCGTCCCCGCGAAGGACCGCGCGCCATCGCTCTTCGTCGTCGATCGCCTGCACGAAGCCGGCCTGCTCACCGTCCCGAGCGGGACGCACGCCGTGCGCTGGCTGCCGCCGCTAAATGTGAAGGCGCAGGAAATCGACGAGGCTGCCGCGATCCTCGCCGCCGTCCTGCGCCAGCTTTGTCCGTCACCATCAACGCGGTGACCGTGCAAACACGCTCCCGTGCTTCCGCAACTCGTCACCGAAATTCCCGGACCGCGCTCCCGCGCGCTGGCGGAACAATTGCGCCGGCACGAGTCGCGCAATGTCACTTTTCTCGCGGACGACTGGCCGGTTTTTTGGAAGCGCGCGGAGGGGACGAATGTTTGGGATGAAGACGGGAATCGCTTTCTCGACCTGACTTCCGCGTTTGGCGTCGCGTCGCTCGGGCACACGAATGCGGCGGTGCGCTATGCGCTCGTGTTGCAGGCGGGCGGGCTGATGCACGCGATGGGCGATGTGCATCCGACGGCAGTGAAGGCCGAGCTTTGCACGCGGCTGAGCGCGCTGACTTTCGAGCGGTGGGGATGCGGCGCGGGGAAAACGATTCTTGGGAATTCGGGCTTCGAGGCGGTCGAGGCGGCGCTGAAAACTTCGCTGCTGCACAGCGGAAAGCCGGGCGTGATTGCCTTTTCGGGCGGCTATCACGGGCTCGGCTTCGGCGCGGTCGCGGCGACGGGGCTGCCGTTTTTTCGCGAGCCGTTTCGCGCGCAGATCAAGGACTTCGCGACGTTCCTGCCGTTTCCATGCAGCGCGGCGGAAATCGAAAACGTGATCGCGTCCCGCGAAGTCGGCTGCATTCTCGTCGAGCCCGTGCAGGGGCGCGGCGGCTGCGTGGTCCCGCCGCCGGAGTTCCTACCGATGCTTCGCGCGATCTGCGACGCGCACAAAATCCTGCTCATTGCCGACGAAATTTACACGGGCTTCAACCGCACCGGCGCGCTCTTCGCGTGCGAACATTCCGGCGTTGTCCCGGACATTCTCTGCGTCGGGAAGGCGCTCACCGGCGGCTTCCCGCTTTCCGCGTGCATCGGGCGCGCGGCGGTGATGGATGCGTGGCCGGAATCCACGGGCGAGGCGCTGCACACGAGCACTTTCCTCGGCAATCCGCTCGGCTGCGCGATGGCGCTCGCCGCGCTCGACCGGCACGCCGATCCGCAGGTCGCCGCGCACGTCCGCGAGCGTGGCGCGAAGCTCCGGGCGGCGCTTGAAAAGTTGAACATCGGCAGCGTGCGCGGTCTCGGACTGATGCTCGGCATCGAGGTGGTGAAAACAACCGGCGAACCCGATGGAGCGCGCGCCATCGGCATCGTGAAGAGCGCGCTGCGCGCCGGCCTGTTGCTGCTCGCGGACGGACCCGCGGGCAACGTGCTCAGCTTCGCCCCGCCCTTCGGAATCGACGACGCGGAGATCGCCTTCGTCGCGGAGTGCCTCCGCGCGAATTGACGATTGGATTTTCACGCGCGCCCGCGTCATTACTCATCCATCTTTGCGAATGGAAACGTCCCAGCTTCTCGAAATCGTGCGCTCGATCCTCGGCCAGCCGACCGCGCCTTTTCACGAGGATGCGGTGCGCGGGGAAATCTGCCAGCAGCTCGCGCAGTGCCCGCACGTCACGCTGGAGATCGATGAATTCCAAAATCTCATCGCGACTTACGCGAACGGCGAGGCACCCGCGCGTTATGCCTTTGCCGCGCACATGGATCATCCGGGTTTCGTGGAGGGAAAATTCATGGGCGGCGTGCCGAAGGAGTATCTCGATCGCGGCGCACCGAGGCGCGATTTCGGCGCGTTCGCGATGTGGGATTTGCCCGCGTTTTCGCTGGAACACTCGCGCATTTATTCGCGCGCGTGCGATGACCTGATCGGCTGCGCGGTGATTGTTGCGATGTTTCAGGAACTCGAACGCACCGGCGCGGAAGGCGCGTGCCTCGGGCTTTTCACGCGTGCCGAGGAAGTGGGCCTCGTCGGCGCGACGCTGCTGGCGAAGTCGGAACGCATCCCTCGCGATGTGACGATCATTTCGCTGGAAACGAGCAGTGAACACGGCGGCCCGGCGCGCATGGGTGCGGGCGTGGTCGTGCGCGTGGGGGATCGCACGGCGATTTTCGATGACGCCGCGTTGGCCACACTCGCGCACCTCGCCACGGATGCGCGCATCCCCTTTCAGCGATGCCTGATGAGCGGCGGGACGTGCGAAGGCACCGCGTATCAACTCTACGGATACCGCACCGCCGCGCTCTGCGTGGCGCTCGGCAACTACCACAATTGCGGACCCGACACGACGATTGACAGCGAGTACGTCTCGCTCGCCGACGTGGAGGCGATGACGCGGCTCTGCATCGCCGCCGCCAGCGCGGGCGACGCTCCCGATCCGCACGCGGTGCTGCGGGCGAAGTTCGAGAAGAGGGTCGAGAAATACAGGCAGATGCTTTAGCCGGCGGTGGGAGCACCACCTTCGATGATTGAACGAAACCGCGAATGGGGTAATCTCACCGCCTGTGAATCTCCGTTCTCCGCTCCACAAACTCCTGCTCGCGCTCAGCGTGCTGGCGGTGTTGAGCGCGCAGCTTTTTGGAATCGGGCGAGGCTTCCTTTGCGATTGCTCCGGCAGACTGGTGGCGGCGGCGAGCGATCACTGCCACGGCCCGCACGACGCGCATTGCCATGAAAAAGGGGAGCCCGCGCATTCCAGCGAAAGCTGTCCCGACGACGGTGACACGAAGCCGCATTCGCGGAACGTGCAGGATTTCCAATCCGCACCCGCGCCCGCCGTGGAATCGGTGCTGACGGAACCGGTGCTGTGGGTCGTGCTCACGCTGGAAAATTCGGCGCGGGCCAAAGCGGCTCCCGTTTTCATTTTGGAAAACGCGGTGAATTTGCGCGGGAGTCCGCCGTTCGGTGTGGCGGTGGCGCGTACGGTTGTTCTGCTGATTTGAGCCTGGGGAGCGGCGTTCGCCGCTCCGTGTTTCGTCGTTCACACGCGCCGCTTCGCGCCCGCGTGCTGTTGTCCGTTTTATCCAAACCCATGCCCGCATACTCCGATTTTCACTCCTCCTTTCCCTCGCTCCGGCTCTCCGCGCCGGGCGCGATTTCAACACGCTCCAAATAACACCATGTGGTATCTCCTTCTCAAAGCCGGGATCAGCGCGGGCGTCATCGTCGCGGTGACGGAAATCGCGAAGCGCAACAATTTCGCCGCGAGCTGGCTGCATTCGCTGCCGCTCGTCTCGCTGCTCGCCTTCGTCTGGCTCTACCTCGAAACGCGCGACACCGCGCTCATCGCGCGACACGCGCAGGGCACGTTTTGGTTCGTGATTCCCACGCTGCCCATGTTCCTCGTGATGCCGTGGCTGCTGCGGCACGGCTGGGGATTCTGGTCCAGCCTGCTCGCGGGCATCGTCCTCACGGCGCTGCTTTACCTCCTCACCATGCGCCTGCTCACCGTCGCGGGCGTGAAAATTTAACTCTCCCGCACTTCCATGATGTTGAAACAATTCGTCTGCTCACTGCTCCTCGTCACTCCGGCCTTCGCCGCCGTGTCGCCGGAGAAAGCCGCCGCGACCGTTATCCTCGATGCGACCGGCGTGAAGAATCTCAAGATCGAAACGGTCGAGGCGGAGGAAACCGCTTTCGAGGAAACGGTGTTCGCGCTGGGACGCATCCAGGTCATTCCCGAAAAGCGCGCCGTGGTCGCGAGCCGGATTCCGGGGCGCGTGATGGAAATCAAAACGGTGCTCGGCACGATGGTGCGGGCGGGCGCGGACGTGGTGCGATTGGAGAGCCGGCAACCGGGCGATCCGCCGCCGTCGGTGTGGCTGAAAGCTCCGGCGGGCGGTCTCGTCACCGCGAGCGAAACGCGGCTGGGCGAGCCGGTCGATCCCGACAAGGCGCTCATCGAAATTACCGATCTAACGGAAGTGTATGCCGTCGCGCGGGTGCCGGAGCATCTCGCCGGAAAGATCAAGATCGGAGCCGTCGCGCACATCCGCGTCGCCGCACTGCCGGATGAAAAATTCGACGGCGAACTCCTGCGCTTCGGCACGAGCGCGGACAAGGCGAGCGGCACGCTCGACGCGATTTTTCGCCTCCCGAATCCAAGCCTCACACTGCGCCCGGACATGCGCGCCGAGTTTTCCATCGTGCTCGGCAAACGCGAAGGCGTGATGAGCATCCCGCGCGCGGCGCTGCAAGGCGATGCGACGAGCCGCGTCGTCTATGTGAAGGACTACGAAATCCCGTTCGCCTTCGTGAAATCGCCCGTCCAGACCGGCGCGATGAACGACCGCTTCGTCGAGATCACCGGCGGCATCATCGCGGGCGATGAAGTCGTGACCACCGGCGCTTACTCGCTGGCCTTCGCGGGGAAGGGCAGCGTGTCCTTGAAAGCCGCGCTCGATGCCGCGCACGGCCACGAGCACAACGAGGACGGCAGCGAAACGACCCCAGAGCAAAAAGCCGCGCGCGGCGCAAGTGCCGGACACGGCGAGGACGCGCGCTCCCTCTCACCTTTCACGCTTTTCTCCCTCGCGGGAAACGCGCTGCTGCTCGTGCTCCTCGTCGTGGCGATGCTGCGCAAGCCGAGAGCGGAGGAAATTCCGGCGGCAAAGAAATCCCTCAAGTCCGGGGAGGTTCAGCCGTGAGTCGTTTCGCCACTGCCTTTCGCATCGGGGTGGTCAAGCTCGGCCACGATTTTCTCGATCTGCGCGCGCAACGGTTCGAGATCGTTTGCAACCGTCGCCCACACGACGTCCAAATCCACCCGCGCGTAATCGTGAACGAGACGATTTCTCAACCCAACAATCTGGCCCCACGCGAAACCGGGAGCCTTGGCCCGCGTAACGGCGGTGAGCTTCGAGGCCGCTTCGCCGATGATTTCGAGTTCCTTTTGGATGAAGCGGCTGAGCACTTCGTCGGTGTTGAGAACCTCGCGCGAAGCCGGGGGATGTCGGCGGATCGCGGCGATGGAATCCAGCATGTCGCGCAGCAGATCTTCGTCGGTTCGCTTCATACCGCGATCGCATCTTCCTCGATATTTCGCCGCAGCCGCGGACCGATCCCGCGATGGTCGGTCATCAAGTCCACCTTGCATCCGAGCAG
>JAYVRQ010000054.1:0-8578 GCA_043776145.1 Chthoniobacteraceae bacterium | reverse complement strand
CCGCAAGGAGCAGACTACCGGGGAATCAATTTTTTGAGCCGCTCGGTTGCTTCCTTCGGCAAAGCCGCGCGGGCGATGATGGTTTCCATTTCATCCTTCTCCGGGGGAAACCGCCGGTACTCCTGCTCCACAAACGTGACGAAGTTCGCTTCGATTTTGCGAAGGTATTCAGGAAGTTCCTTGTGATTTGAAATGGCGGCACCCGTCACGTTTTGCATGCGTTGTTGCTCCCGCAACTCCGCGAGGGCGCGGTCGAATGCCTCTCCCTCCGTACCGAATTTAGACGGGTCGGCCGTTGGCAGGGTGAAGACCGGAGGCCCGGCTTTTTGCTCGCGCCGCAGAGCCGCCATCAGCTTGGTGACAGTTTCAACCATCGCGGGGCGCGCTTTTCGATACTCGTCCTCGGGCAGACGATTCAGGTATTCTCCACCAACGAACAGGATGGCAATTCTCGCTTTTCTCGGGACAAGCACATTGGCGCCATAGGGATATTTGGAAGTCGTGTCCGCGTGGCTGAGGACATAAATACACGTCTCCACATAGTATTTAATGTCTGCTTCTGTCATCTTGTTGCGTTTTAGACCGGAGCACAACTCTTCGCCGCTACGATAAAATTTATTGATCTCGCCCGCAGTCCAGTAGTCATCCATCTGCTTCCGCATTTCTGCCAGGGGCATTCCGAATCCATCATTCGGATTTCCGACAGGCCCCTCCGGAGTCAATCGCAACGGCTCGGCCATTCCAGAAAAAGGGTAAGACGTTACAAGGCAGAGCAAAATGAACTGTAAGCGGATTGCGTATTTTTTAGTTTCCATCGGTTTGATTGATACCACGGGTTATATGTGCCTGTTTTTTAGCAGCTTGTTGAAAAATCTGACATTTCGTGAACAGACGTCAGCGCCATCGGCGCGGCAAGTTTATAGACACCACCGAGCGCAACGCGGCAGCTCCGTAGGAGCGGCATGTACGCTGGATTTGCGGGCATATGCCGCTCCTACGGAGCTATTCCCGATCTCCAAATGTTTTCTATAAACATTCCGCGCCTACGGCGCTTGGGAGGTTTTTCAACAGGCTGTTAGTAATCGTGAGCGTTCCATTTCCAGCCTGCCCGCGCAGTGAAACTGTCCTGCAAAGTGCGTTCCAAGTCCTCAACTTGGGAACGAGGCGAACCAATTCCTATCTTTCCAGCGGCTACCGCGGAATCAATTTTTGGAGCCGCTCGGTTGCTTCCTTCGGCAAACCCGCGCGGGTGATGATGGTTTCCATTTCATCCTTCTCCGGGGGAAACCGCCGGTACTCCTGCTCCACGAAAGTGACGAAGTTCGTTTCGATTTTGCGAAGGTATTCAGGAAGTTCCTTGTGTGATGCAATGGCAGCACCCGCAGCAAGCTGCATGCGTTGTTGCTCCCGCAACTCCGCGAGGGCACGGTCAAATGCCTCTCCCTCCGTTCCGAATTTAGCCGGGTCTGCTGTTGGCAGGGTGAAGACTGGAGGCCCGGCTTTTTGCTCGCTTCGCAGAGCCGCCATCAGCTTGGTGACAGTTTCAATCACAGCAGGACGCGCTTTTCGATACTCGTCCTGAGAAAGACGGTGCAGATAGTCTCCAGTCGTAAGGTGGATGGCAATTCGCGCTTTTTTCGGGATGAGCACGTTCACGCCGTATGGATATTTGGAGGTCGTGTCAGCGTGGCTCAGAACATAAACACATGTCTCAACATAGTTTTTAAGAGCCGTTTCGGTGGTCATTTTTCGCCCAAGTCCGGAGCAGAGCATTTCGCCACCTTTATAGAATTTATTGATCTCGCCCGTAGTCCAGTATTCATCCATTTGCTTTCGCATTTCCGTCAATGGCATGCCGAATCCGTCATCTGAATCCCCGACAACGTCTTCCGGCGTTAATCGCAACGGCTCGGCCATTCCAGAAAAAGGGTAAGACGTTACAAGACAGAGCAAAATGAACTGTAAGCGAATTGCGTATTTTTTAGTTTCCATCGGTTTGATTGATACCACGGGTTATATGTGCCTGTTTTTTAGTAATCGTGAGCGTTCCGTTTCCAGCCAAGCTAAAGTCTTGAATGAGGGTTTCCAGCAGATCGCCGTCGGCGACTTTATCAATTTCCCAAAGCACGGGGATTTCCCAATTAAAAGTTCCCCCTCGATCGATGCCGGTAGGAGGAGGCCATAAAGAGCTCGTGCTCCTTGCCGTATCATAATCTACTTCATTGTCCGATTCATTCGGGCTCGACCAACCCCATGCTGGAACATGGTCCAGGTAATGCGCCCCCCTGACCGACAATAGGTAAGAGTAAAATCCGCTTACGTTGTGCGGAGCTCCCTCCGCGGTCATTGCGCCACCTTTCTCTCGTATCCAAATATAAGCAAAGGATACGTTTGTCGGTTTGATTTGAAAATAAAGCTGCATGCCCGCCCCCATCGTGCCGATCGGGTACGGGAGCTTTTGTTTTCGCCGGGTCTTGATTTCGGTTGGTCTTAAGACCGAGAACGTCTTACCGACCTGAAAATTTCCCCAGTCGGTTGTGACGGCTGCTGTGACTATGCCACTACCGGTGGCCCCGCCGGGTTTTTTCGCGCGACATTGATTCGCCAAGCCATGTAGTTCCTCATGAATACCGCCAACATCCCCGGATCGATCCCAATCAACATTGGTCGGAGTCGGGACATTCTCAACGACTAAATCAACCTGCTCGCCGGCACCGATTTCGATCCGCGATCTTCCCTTGTCCTTTCGAGCCTTGTGATCCGGGGCCACATTGACGGTCGTCGATTTCAGCTTCGGGATGTAAATGGTGCCGCCCATGCCATCGGGATTCCACACCACGATTCCGCCGGAAATATTTGCACTAAATGCAGGGGCGCTCCAGCACGGCGCGGGATTCGGGGTCCATTTCGCACCCCATGAGAATGGATAAGTCCCTGCTGAAAGATTGCGTGAATTCTCGCAAGCATAAGCAACAGAAGTAGGTCTGGCCGGCAAAGGCTTCGGGTTTTGCTTCCACTGGTTGACCGGCTTTGGCGCATTATCGCCTGCAATGAACGGAGCCGAACCTGCGGGCACCGAAACGCTGATTTTGCCGCTGACGCCTGGAGGCCCCGGCCATTTCTTTTTTGACCCCGCGCAATAGATGTCAACGATGGATGTTCCGTTGAGCGAAATCGAAACCGCGGTTTTGACTTCGGGCACATTTCCGGGGCCGCCGGCGGCCCGGAGATGCGCCGGCGAGGGTGCGGCGTTCGACGCATGCGGGAACGCACCCAGGAGAACCATTGAGGCGATGCCAATTCGATATTTCATAAGCGCGGCTTTGTGGTGAAAAAAAAGATCAGAGTCCGACGGAGATCACGCGGTAATAGACTTCCTCGTCGAGGTTCAGGGAGTAGTCCCGCCAGGTCGTGGTATTGGCCGGCACGGTGGCGACGGGGATCCAGTGATTTTCGTCGCCATTACTTCGCTCGATCACAAAATCAAATTCATCGGTCGAGGTATCCTCCCAGGTCAATTCATAGGCTTCCACTTCGGTGGTGGTTCCTTCGATCCATTCACCCTCCACGTTGTCGGGTGCGCTGGGTGCGTTCACATTGCCACCCACCGAATAGCTCCACAGGTCCACGCTGGCGGTGGAATTGGACGTCTTGCCCTGCGTTTCCGCATGAATGAGCGTGGTTGCGCGCTTCATTCCCGGCTGGCGAAAGAAGACGAAGGCATAGCCATTGTCATCGGTAACCGCAGAAAGATTTGCACTCACGGCGGTCGTGGAAAATTTGTTGGGTGCGAGTGCGGCAAATGGCGCGGAGAACTGGACGGGATGGTTGGCGATGGCGCGCTCGTCGGCATTGGTGACGCGGACGAGCAAAGGCAACTCGTCAAACAAGCCCACCCAGGCGAGTTGCGCATCCCCATCCACAATGGTAATCACGGGAGGGCTTCCGTTGAAGAAATCGACGGGGTCGGTGCCGTTGGCGACTTCGATGCCGTCTTCGTATCCGTCTCCATCGCTATCCACTTCTTCCGGGTTTAATCCGAAAAATACTTCCATTTCCCAACTCAAAGAGTCGCCGTCAGCATCGGCCTCCATTCGCCGGATGCGGTAGAATTGCCTTGCCGTATCCGCGACGACTCCCGAGCCGGGCGACCCGGCCGCTGCCGCCAAAACTTCCGCATAACGACTGGTAAGATGGGAAAGCATGGCTTGCTGCGGCGAGGGTAGCAGAGCGGGATCGAGGGCTTCGTAAGAAGGACTCCAAGCGACACGGCCCATGAGCAGGAAGAGGCTGGGCGTCGTCGCGCTTCCGGGCACATTGATGAGCGGAGGAAGCGTCGCGTAATTTTGAACAACAAGGGCGCTGTAAGGCGCACCGGCGGGGTCTTTCCATGTGACAAGGGTTTTGCCGTTGTCGAATGGATACAGGGTAAAGTTGTCACTCGAGGCGGTGGCGGTGCCGCCTCCGCCGTTTGCCGGGCTGGTGGGATAGGTCAGCGGCCATGTCGCCAAAAGTCCATCGCCCATCATCCATCCACTCGCCGGGGCAAAGGTGCCGTCGAGATTGCCGGAGCTTTCCAGGCAATAGTAGTAGCCGGGTGCGCGGGTGAACTCCAATACTGCGGCACCGGGCGAGACGGGGCTGAGATTGAGGGTGAATTCCGCCAACGCGGACACGCTGGCAAAAAGTAGCAACGAGAAGATGGAGGATGAGCGGTGTGGCAACATTGCGGTGGGCGGAGTTGGTGAATATTTACCTCTGAACGATCTGCATGACTGATTTCCTCGCTGGAAGCGTGGGAATGATTCCCAAAACGCGTCCGAGCACAAGAGGAATGTTCCGTAAAGAGAACATTTCTCTCCAGCGTGCTTCGTACGGTTTCCGTCATCGAAAAATGCGATGCAAATCTGAACGTGATCGGGCCGCAAGTGCGCAAAGCGCGCGAATCCAAGGGCTGGACGCAGGATGAGCTAGCCGTGAAATTGCAATTGTTCGGCTGGGATACGAGCAGGGTGTCCGTGACGAAACTCGAAAATCAGTCCCGGCGCGTGCCGGATCTGGAACTGTTCGTTTTGGCGAAGATTTTCGGTGTGACCACGGACGAGTTGTTTCCACAAAACCTGCGGACGAAAATCAAAGAGTTGTGGCCTCATTACCGCGCGAAGCTCTCGCGCGGGCAGGTTCCGCGAGGGTCCATCTAAAAGGTCGGGGAATTTGCGGCAGCAGAATGCCGGACCGTTCGGCTGCGCAAACAAAGCGTTGCTTTCACCGCCCCGAGCCCCGACGCTTCGGCCCTGCCCAGCCCATGCTCGGTTTTTTAGAACGTCAGCGTCTTGTTAAAAAAGGTCTCGCCTGCTCGAAGTTGCGCCGCCGGCGCACCGAGAGCGAACTCGCGCAGACACTCGAAAGCGGCGTTATCGCGAAGGTCGCGATCTTCGTCGCCTTCATGGCCGGGCTGTGCGGGCTGATTTATTCGGACAGCGTCGATCAGCCTTGGGAGAAGGGTTTCATCGCCGCGCTCATCTTCCTCACCGCGCTCGCGCAGCTTTGGATCAATCATCCGCAGTCGTTCGCGAGCAACTCGTGCGTGGCGCTGATTTTCAGCGTGGTTCTGCTGCATCTGGCGGCGGTGAAGCTCGTGCTCATCACGGCGGACAATCAGCTTTTGCACCGGGAGATCATGGATGCCGAGATGGTGCCCGCCGGGCAGTTCAGCGGTTTGGAAATGCGGCGGCTTTGGCTGCTGGCGCTGCCGTTCTCGCTCGCGCCGCTCACGCTCTCCGTGCTGCTCGGGAGAAATCGCGGGCTGTTCGCGGCGATCTTCGTGAGCCTGTGGGGCTCGATCATTCACCGCTCGATCGACGCGCAATTCCTCGTCATCAGTCTCATCACCGGCTTCATCGCGGTCTTCGTCACGCTGGAAGTGCGGCGGCGCAGCCGGCTCATTCGCGCGGGGCTTTTCGTGGGCTTCGCGACGTGGATGCTCGCGCTGATGTTCGGCTGGATCGGGCCGATTGCGTGGGATTCGGTGGGCGGCACGTATTGGAAAATGGTCGGCTGGCAGAGCCTTGTCGCGATTGGCGGGGCGATTCTCACGGCGTTCGTGGTGAGCGGGGCGCTGCCGGTTTTCGAGACGCTCTTCCGCGTGACGACGGACATCTCGTGGCTGGAACTCGCCGACCTGAATCACCCGCTGCTCAAGCGCATGATGATCGAAGCGCCGGGCACGTACCAGCACAGCCTCGTGGTCGCGAACCTCGCGGAATCCGCCGCCGAGACGATCGGCGCGAATGCCGCGATGGCACGGGTGTGCTCGTATTTCCACGACATCGGAAAGCTCGTGAAGCCGGACTATTTCACCGAGAACATGCGCCGCGACCGCAATCCGCACGACGATCTCGCGCCGACGATGAGCGCGCTCATCATCATCGCGCATGTGAAGGAAGGGGTCGATATCGCGCTGAAGAACAGCCTCAAGCAGCCGATCATCGACGTGATCCAGCAGCATCACGGCACGTCGATGATTTACTATTTTTTCAAACGCGCGCAGCAGCAGCAGGAGGATCAGCGCGCGGGCGGGAAGATCATGAACATCCGCCCGGAGGACATCCCCGAAGTGCGCGAGGAAAGTTTCCGCTACCCCGGCCCGAAGCCGCAGACGCGCGAGTGCGCGATCATCAGCCTCGCCGACAGCATCGAGAGCGCCTCGCGCAGCCTCGAACGGGTGACGCCGCAAAAGATCGACCAGCTCGTGACGGACATCGTGCAGAAGCGGCTGATGGACGGCCAGCTCAAGGAATGCGACCTGACGATGCGCGAACTCGAAGTGGTCGCCGAGAGTTTCAAATTCACGCTGCAAAGCATGATGCACACGCGCGTGTCGTACCCCTCGGATCGCCCGGTGGAAAAACACGACACGCCGATGCCTTCGACGAAAACCGCGCGCCCGATCTCGGCGGCGTAGTTCAGCGGCCGGGATTGGCCGGCTTCACGGGGCGGCTCGACTTGATGAGCCGGTGCCGTTCGCGCATTCGTTCGAGAATGCGGACCTTCTCCATGAAAGGCAGCGCGGCGAGTTCACGCCGCCGCGCTTTCTTGCTCTCGATAATACGCTGCATCAATTCAGTCATGGATGGGATGGCCGGTACGTGTTCCTGAAATCACGCCATTTTGCAAGCAGGCCGTGACGCTGGACGATGGCCTCGAACTTCCCAATATCCATCGCGCGCTCTTCGATGAATTTGGCAAGACGGATGAGATCCTTCGATCTGCCGACATCCAGGCAGATTGCCGCGAGATGCTCGGCCGGGAAGACACGAACTCTTAGCTCCTCGACATCGTGTTCGACGGCACAGGCCAGCGATTCCTCGACAAGCGGATTGCCCGGCGGAACGAACTGCACATCCCACCCACCGATGATGATGTATTCGCGGGATGTCGGATAGCCGCGGGCGAGAAGGTATTCGTAAATCGGGCCCAGCGTCAGCAGCGCACCTCCGGCGGATCGCGGCAGCACCACGAAGACATCGAGATCGTGCGTCTCAATCGGTTCCAGATAAAAAATGGCGCCGATCGCGCCGCCGATGGCGTAGCTGCCGATGATCCCGGCGTCCCGCATTTCGTTAATGACTCGCAGGGCTTCTTTCATGGCGTCAGCTTCCGAGGTTCAGGCCGGATCGCCACGTCTAAAAAACTTTCCGATGTCCGGGCCGAATGTGTTCAATTCGATTCATGCCCGGTTTTTTAGAACATCCGTCGCACATCATCCTGCAAAACCGCCAGCGCGCGCTCCCGCTCGATCTCGCGTGGCTGCGCCGGTTCGCACCGCTCGCTTTGGAGAAATGCCGCGAGGTTTCCGACGATGGAAAGTTTGCGCTGAAGCGGCTCGATGAAATCAGCGTCGCCGTCGTCTCGGATCGCACGATCGCGCGGCTGCATGTCGAATTCATGGGCATCGCGGGCGCGACGGATGTCATCACGTTCGAGCACGGGGAGATCGTGATGAGCGCGCAGACCGCCGCGCTTTACGCCGCGGAACACGGGCACCGCATCGAGGAGGAATTGGCGCTTTACACCGTGCATGGGTTGCTTCACTTGAATGGATTCGAGGACGCCACTTCCCGCGCCGCGGCGCGGATGCAAAAAGTCCAGACCCGCGTGTGGAAGCAATGCCTCAAAGAAACTCCCTCAATATGAACTCCACCACCTGTCTCCTCGCCAGTGCCGCCGTTTGCTCGCTGACGCTATCCGCTTTCGCCGCCGAACTCAAGGACGCGCAGCCCGTCGATGCGGTGCAGATTCACGAGCTTTTGGAAAAGATGAAACAGCAGGCGCAAACCGCGCTGAAGCAGCGGCGCGCAACGGCGTTCGAGACGGTGAAAGCCGCGACGGCCAGCGGGGAAAAGGCGGCGACGCTTTGGAAGGATGCGGTGAAGGCCGTGCAATTCGAGGGAGCCGAGGATGAGCAGGCCAAGCTAAAGGCGTGGAAGGATAACCAAGGCGACGCCCTGAACAGCAAGGAGGCGCAGAACGCCGCGCGCCTGCATCTCACCTGGCTTTTTTACACGCTGCAATTCAA
>JAYVRQ010000053.1:0-8580 GCA_043776145.1 Chthoniobacteraceae bacterium | reverse complement strand
CGGCTCCCCGTCGGTAGTTCGCGGATTTTCGTCGATACGTTCTTCCGCTTCGTCTCCGACCGGGAGATGGTTTTTCTCAAGCGCAACGAAGCGCGTTTTTGGACCCGGACCGCGGCGCGCGAGGACGCGGAAGCCGCGCTGGTGCATCTTCTCCGGCAGGAAGACGAGGACGAGCGGAAGAACGCATGAGCATCGCCGGGCCGTCGCTGAAATCCCGTCGCTTGTGTGTCAAACACGAAGCCCGGTTTCTCAGCATCCTCGAACATGCCCTGCAACTCCTATCGAGCGAACCAAACCTGCCGACATCCGAGAACGAGCTGAATCGGAAGTTGTATTTCAGCCTGCTAACGGTGACCGCCGACCTTTTCCCGAGGGAGGAACTCCTTCCGATTTACGAAGCCCAGAACCAGCCCGACCCCGACGATCAAGCGCGTGTCGCCCGCGAAGGAAAGCGTCCTGATTTCATGTGGAAATACCGGGACCGCTACGAGCCGAATCCTGAACGCAGCAGCCGTGAGTTCGTCGTCGAATGCAAAAGGCTCGGCGCTCCGCTCCGCGCTGACCGACTGCTCAACCGCAACTACGTCTCCTACGGCATCCGGCGCTTCGTTGATCCGCGACATGCCTACGCGAAACGCTTCTCGTCGGCCGCGATGGTTGGCTATTGGCAGGACATGTCCGCCACTGAAGTGCTGCGCGAAGTGAACGCCGCTGCGCGGGAACACGATCTGCCGCCGCTCACGTTCAATGCGACCGGATCGCGTTGCGACTCTGTCCGTCGGCTGGACCATTTCTTGGAAAGGCCGTTTTCCATTTCGCCAATGTGCCTGCATCATTTCTGGGCAGACGTGCGAGAGACTGGAAACAAAAATGATGAGACGTGAAGTAAGCTGCGTTCGCGTTGCGGGCTACATATTCGGCGCTGGAGGAGTCGTGTTTAAGCAAGTCGCCGGCGCCGAGTGAACATCGCCGGAAAATCGCGCTGGTCTGACAGCGGGCGATCCGAAAAAACGCGGAGTCTTTCCGGGCGGATGCGGAGCCCCGACCATATCTGCACGCTAAGTTTCATCTCGCTCCGGCGGCGTAAGAACTCACGATCTTCGTGCCAGGCAGCACTGTGCAAATCCAACAGTTCGTTTAACGTCTCCACTATAAAATCACGCAAAAGCACCACCCCAAATCCCGCTGAGAAACTCGACAAGAAGGGAGACAAGAAGGGAGACAAGAAGCCGCTCGATCCTCGGGAAGATCCGCTGGCACGCGATGCCCGTGGGAAGGCCACCCGCGAAGACGTGCGCAAGGTAGCTTCACCCGTCAATGCGCCGCGGGCATCCAGGCGGGCGTCATAGCTAATTCGGCAAGCGGGATGCGGCAATGGCTAACGACGGGCCGCGGACGCGCATACCGGGCGTGAATGAGCCGGGCGTGAATGAGCCGGGGGGAAAGACAGCCGTGGCTCGGGCCGGGGCTCATCATGGCCGCGAGCGGGATCGGTGCGAGCGACATCATCTCCGCGACTGTCGCCGGGGCGATGTATGGCCGCACGCTTTTGTGGGCGCTCGTGCTGGGCGCGTTTTTCAAATTCGTCCTCAGCGAAGGACTCGCGCGCTGGCAGCTCGCCACGGGCAGCACGCTGCTCGAAGGTTGGGCGCGATACCTTCCGCGCTGGGTGCTGTGGCTCTTTGCCGGTTACCTCGTGCTCTGGGCGGTCGCGGTGAGCGGCGCGCTCGTGAGCGGTTGCGGGCTGGCAATCGAGAACCTGAGCGGTGGCGCGATCCCGCGCTCGTGGGGCGGATTCGCGCACGCGATCGTCGCCTTCGCGGTCATCTGCGTGGCGCGCGTGAGCGGCATCATGCGGCTGATGAAACCGCTCATCGTGCTGATGTTCGTGAGCATCGTCGCGTGCGCCGCGATCACCTTTCGCGATCCCGTCGCGACGTTGAAAGGGCTGCTCGTTCCGGCGATTCCGGCCGCGGCGGGCACTTACGTCCTCTCGCTGATCGGCGGCATCGGCGGCTCGCTCACGTTGCTCAGCTACAACTATCTCCTGCGCGAGGAAGGCCGGGGCGATCCGCGCAATCTGCGCGCCGTGCGGCTCGATCTCGGACTCGCCTATGTCTTCACCGCGGTCTTCGGCTTGTCCGTGATGCTCATCGCCGAACGCGTCTTCCACTCCGCCGGAGTCGCGATCAGCGATCGGGAAGCCGTCTCGCGCATGGCCGCGCAGCTCGGCCCCGCGGGCTTTTACATTTACTCCATCGGCTTCTGGGCCGCCGTGCTGGCGTCGCTTTTCGGCGTCTGGCAAACGATCCCGAGCGTCTTCGCCGATTGCTACAGCCTGCTGCGCAGGCTCGCGCCCGCACCGCGCGAAGCCGTCGTGCGCGTCTCCTCGCCGCAGTATCGCGCCGCGCTCGCGTTCATGGCCCTCGCGGCGGTGCCGTTCGCATTTCTTGGACGGCCGCTGCTCGTCATCGTGGCCTTCACCGTCCTCGGCAGTCTCTTCATTCCCTTCCTCGCCGCGACCCTCCTTTACCTCAACAACGCCGTGCCCTGGCCCGCGCCGATCGGCCACAACCGCACCCTGACCAACGTCGTCCTCGTCATCGTGCTGCTGGTCTTCGTCATCGTCGGCGGATTGGAAATCGCGGCGCTCTTTACGACTTGAGGTGCAAGTCCGGGCAAAGAGCGGCTCAGCGCGATCCGAAAAAACGCGGAGTCTTTCCGGGCGGATGCGGAGCGGAATGTCGGCATCTCGACGACTCTCTGTGCTCACAAGCGGCATACCGCTGCTCACAAAACACAAACAACAAAGTCCAAATGAAATCACTAAAACTCACCATGCTACTCGGCGCCGCCCTGGCGGCGATGAACCTCGCGGCACTAGCCGGCCCCGGCCCGCAAGTCTTCCGGCCACTTGGTTCCAAACATGAACTCAGCGTGCTCACGCCTGGCACCCAAATCGCGCACGAGTGCCCGCGCTGCGGGGCGATCACTATCTCCAAAGTGGGTAAGGATCAATCCCATGCGGAAGGCTTCACCTGCCCACTGTGCAAGATGAAGATCACCTATCGCGAAGCTGGCGGTGGGAAGGCGCCGCCGACTCGACTCATCGACTGTGTGGACGTGAAGACCGGCAAGAAAATGTCGGCGCGCGTTTGCGCGGTTCACAGCTAAGTCCCGATGCGGGGAATTCCGGGTGGAGTCGCTGGGCGCACGCGCCGGGCGGCTCCTCCGGCTCGCCGATGTTACCCAAATCCCCGACGATGATGGTTGAATTGACCACGGCGAAAGGCGCCGTCTTTTCCGCTGAGGCCGATGGGGTGGAACTGCGGACGACCGGCGGGGTGATCGCGATCAATCCGCTGAAAGAGAGTTATCTCCACCTGACTCACACCACTCACATCACGCTGCGCGTCGGCACGGAGTTTCGCACGTTCGAGCTGGAGAATGCCGCCGCGAGTCTGCGGGACGGACGCCTCACGGTGATCGCCGAAGAGATTCACGAGGTCGAATCCGCGGGAGGCTGAACAGGAAAGCGAAAACGAATTTCGGAGACTGTGCGGCTTTGAAGCTTTCATACAAACATTGCCGTGATTCCACGACGTGGATTCCTCCGCTACACCGCCGCAGCGAGTCTTCTCGCGGGCTTTGAAAGTCTTGTCCCGGCTTACGTGCGATCGGGGAGGAAAAGCCGCGCGCGTGGCGGACCTATTAACCTAACTATCGGCAAGCTGTTGTTCGATGGCGGCGGCGCGATGCACGGCCCGGACAAACACGGGCCGGGAAATTCGGTCGGCGCGATGGCCCCGGCGAACCGCCTCGGCGAACCTGGCACCGGCCTCGAAAACATGCCGTGGCGCGTCCTTGTTTATACCGATCTCGAAAGCCTCACGCCGGGCACCGACCGTCGGCCACCGGAACGCGAAATCGAGATTCACGCCACCGGCAATATGGAGCGATACATGTGGTCCTTCGACGGCAAGAAATACTCCGAGGCTATGCGCCCCATTGCCTTCAATTACGGCGAGCGCCTGCGCTTCACCTGGGTCAACGACACCATGATGGAGCACCCCCTGCACCTGCACGGCATGTTCATGGAACTCGACAACGGCCACGGCGCGCACAAGCCGCGCAAACACACGATCATCCTCAAGCCCGGCGAGAAGCTTTCCTCGGAAATCACCGTCGATGCGCCTGGCCTCTGGGCGTTTCACTGCCACGTCCTTTACCACATGGAAGTGGGCATGTTCCGCGTCGTCTCCGTCGCACCCAAAGCCTGAACCGGAGCCACCCATGAAACTCTACCCATCCGCCGCCTTCGTGACGGCCTTCATCCTGGCAGTCGGTCTTTTTCAGCCCGGCCCAGCCTCGGCGCAGGACGACATGAAGAACATGCCGGGAATGGCGACTCCGAAGCCAAAGAAACCGGCGGCGTCCGCCACGCCGAAACCCGCGGCCGCGCCGGCGATGAAAGACATGCCGGGTATGGCCCCAGCCGCTCCCACGGTAAGCACACCTACTGACAGCGCCGTGCCTGCCGATCAGAAGAAGATGGATGCAATGCCGGGAATGGCACCCGCCGGAGCCTCAGCGGTAAAGCCCGCTGGCGCTGCTTCGGCGCAGTCGGAAATGGACGCCATGCCTGGCATGGTCGGTGGTGCAGCGGCCCCGCAACCCATGAGTGCGCCGGGCATCCGCATCCTCGCCCCACATCAAAAATGGGTGCCGCCGCGCGGCGACAACCGCGCCGCCGAACTGCTCGCGCGGACCATGTTGGAAGCGCAGATGAAAGGTCTGCCTCCGCCGGTCGAGGACTCGATGATCCATAGCTTCCTGCTCTTCGACCTCCTCGAATACCGCGCCTACAACTCCGGCCCCGCGACGCTGACTTGGGATTTCGTCGGCTGGATCGGCGGCGACTACAACCGCCTCTGGATCAAGACGGAGGGCGACTTAAACCTCAGCCGCGGCAACGGCGCGCAAGGCGACTTGCAGCTTCTTTACGGACGCCTCATCGCGCCGTTCTGGGACTTGCAACTCGGCGTCCGGCAAAACCAGATCATGGGTCCGAACCGCTCCGATAACTCGCGAACCTATGCCGTCGTCGGCTTGCAAGGACTGGCCCCCGGCAACTTCGACATCGAGCCCACGCTCTACATCAGCGACCGCGGCGAAGTCTCCGGCGAAATCACCGTAAGCGCCGATCTTTACCTTACCCAAAGCCTCGTGCTCCAGCCACGTTTCGAGGGACAGTTTTCGTTCCATGGAGACCGGCAATTCGACACCGCCTCCGGCGTGAACCAAACCGACCTCGGCCTGCGCCTGCGCTACGAAATCACCCGCGAATTTGCGCCCTACATCGGCGTCACCTGGCAGCGCAAATACGGCGGCACCGCCTCCCTCGCTCGCTCGGAAGGCGAATCCACAGATGCCGTCGCCCTCGTCCTCGGACTGCGGCTTTGGTTTTGAGGTCGAGCTTCCTCGCCACGGCACACCCCGCCGCGAGCTCCGTCCACGCTATTGCGGAGGTCGCATCTGTTTTCCATCGCAAGCTCCGCGAGGGCACGATGCTGCAGACGGGCTTCGATCTTTTTGCGCTCAGTGCGACGCCGACTCTCAGGCCGGTCTTTGCGACCTCGTTCCGCTTAGTGGCGATGAAAACCTGTCCGTGCCTCCGTCGCGCACAATCCGCAGATGTCGCGACCTTGAAGATTGGTTGCCGCAGAGTTTTCTCTCGCCGCGAGAGTCAGTCGACTGGAAAACAGACACCGCTTCCGATATAATTCCACCGTTCAATGCCGCGCTCCGATTTGCTGCTATCGCTCGTGAGGGCTGGTGCCCGAGGGGACAAACCTCTCTTCCGCCAGGCCGTGGAGGCGCTTGTCGCGGAGGAGCGGCAGAAGCGGCACACCGTTTTCGCAGAGCAACTCGCCGCGTCCATGACAGTGCCAGGCAACGGGCGCGGAATCACCGAGACACCACTTGGGAATGGCAACGGGAGCGGCAAGGCGGAGATGCTGTTTCATGAAGTCGCTCCGCGCCGGCGCATGGACGAGTTGCTCCTGCCGGAAATCGTGAACATCGCCTGCCGCGAAGTGGTGGAAGAGCAATGCCGGGCGGAACTTCTTCGGTCGTATAACCTCGAACCACGGAACCGTGTTCTGCTCGTCGGCCCTCCCGGCAACGGCAAGACCACGCTGGCGGAGGCGCTGGCAGAGGCGTTGGGCGTGCCGCTGATTTTGCCGCGATACGAAGCGGTCGTTGGCAGCTACCTCGGCGAGACGGCGGCGCGTGTGGCCAGGCTCATGGAGTATGCGCGGACGCGACCTTGTGTGTTGTTTTTCGATGAGTTCGACACGCTCGGAAAAGAGCGTGGTGACCGGCACGAGACCGGCGAAATCAAACGCGTGGTCAGCTCGCTTCTCATGCAGTTCGACCAACTGCCGCCCTACGTGTTGCTCGTCGCGGCGACAAACCATGCGGAGATTCTAGACCGTGCGGCTTGGCGGCGTTTTCAAGTTCGCATCGAACTGCCGCCGCCGACGGCTGCTTTGCGAGCAGCGTGGCTGGCGAAGTTCACGGAACGCCATGCGCTCGATTGGGGTGTCTCGCTGAAAACGCTGGCGCGTGAACTGGCGGTCGAGAGCTTTGCAGAACTGGAGCAGTTCAGCCTCGATGTATTGCGGCGGAAGGTGCTCGCGGCGACAGATGGGAACGTGGCGGCAATCGTGCGAGAGAGACTAGATCAATGGAAGCATCGCCGCATGGTGCGTGCGAAGGCGGTGAAGTAAGTCACTGATGCCGGAAAGACCTTTACTCCTGCTTCCCAAGCCAGTGCCCGTGGCGAAGGCTCGCCGAGGCGGCGGAGGGGGAAGCACCAAGACTCCCGATGCAACGCGGCAAGCGGCACGCATCGGCCCACAGCTTCAAGCTCTCGAAACGGCATTTCAAAACAGGGCCGTCACGCTGGCAGCGTCGCCGGGAACTGAGGCTGCGGAGTTACTGCTCGTCATCGAAACGGTCGGATCGATTCAGAATTTCTTCCGTGCTGTCTCTTCAATTCCGGGGCTGAACTGGCAATTGGAGTGGGACGACGACGTTGCCCCTGATGAGGATTTCTTTGACCAAGAGCGTCCCGCCAAAACGCTGCAAGGCTACGCCTACTTGATGCTCGGCAGTCAACAGGCGCAGCGGCAAATGATCTCGCTCTGGCAGCGGTGGCTGAATTAGCAATCGCTTCCGACTGGCTGTGCTCCTTGGAAAGACGCTTTCAGATTTCTACGGGCCATTCGCTTATGGAGTGACAAGGACAGGATACGCGGCACCGGCATTTTGGAATACGCGGTTGAGATAGAGAACCTTGCTTTCGAGCGCGCCTCGGTTCCTTGTGAAGCTGAATTGTGCTTCCGCGAGTCCGTGTCAGAACGGCGTGCCGCAGTCGCCCGAGTAAGGCGTCACATCGAGAGTCTTGGAGGCGCTGTTGTCTCCGAATTTGCCCACGACCATGTGCGTTACCATGGGTTACTTTTCACGGTTTCGTCCGCTCGTCTTCAAGACATCGCAAGACTACGAGACGACGTTATGTTGGTTCGTTCCGACGACGTCTTCCTCCTCCGCCCAGCCGGACAAAGTGTCGAGAGACCGACCTTGAGGACGGATGAACCCGTTGTTGCGGCGGCGCCGCTGCCGGCGGCCCCGATTCCGAATCGTCCTCCCATCGCCGCCCTGCTCGATGGCATGCCGCTCCAAAACCATGTCCTGCTTCGAGAACGCATTGTCGTAGTGAATCCGGAGGCCGAGTATCCAGCGACTCGCCGCGAGCACGGCACTCAAATGGCATCAGCCATCATTCACGGTGATTTGGCGGCAGCCGGTCCGACCATCACGAGACCACTGGTCGTCCGACCGATAATGGTCGCTGACCCACAACTGGACGGCGGCGAGTCTCTGCCCGGAAACAGGCTGGCGATTGACGTTGTGCATCAAGCTGTCCGAGAACTCGTCGCCGGAGACGCGCCCGCCGCACCCACCGTCCGCATCATCAATTTCTCCATCACGGAACGCTTCTCGCAATTCGACCACGCGATTTCATCGTGGGCGCGGATGCTCGACTGGCTCGCGCACGAGCACAACCTGCTCTTCGTAGTGAGTGCTGGAAACCATACGAAAGAGTCTATCGGCACCGATGTGCCCAGAGCCCAATGGGCGACGCTCTCCGCGACCGAGCGGCAAAGTGCAGTGCTGCGCGCGATCAATCGTGATGTGCGCGAGCGCCGACTGCGTTCGCCAGCCGAGGCAGTCAATGTGCTAACCGTCGGCGCGGTCGCCGATGATGCCAACGATGCCGACTATCTCGGTGCTGGCTTTTTGCCATATGAATCGCGCCATCTTCCCGCCCACTACTCGGCCTGTGGACTTGGCTACCGGCGGATGGTGAAGCCTGAATTTTTCGTCAACGGCGGACGGCTTCCTGTTCGTCCGCAGATTCCCGAAAAAGGTGAACATGCGGTGTTCGACGACATGACTGCATTTGTTCGCGCCGCCGGAATCCAAGTAGCCACTCCCGGTGTTGCTGGAAAG
>JAYVRQ010000052.1:0-8583 GCA_043776145.1 Chthoniobacteraceae bacterium | reverse complement strand
CGGCAGCGACCGAGCCTGGGCTTTGACCCAGTTCATCACCGAGACATGGCTCACGCCCAAGAGCCGTTCGATGCCGCGGAACCCGACTCCTTCCAGATACAGCCGCCGGGCTTGCGCTTGGGTGGCGGCGGATACCCGCCGACCATCGGCGAGCCCAAACGTGCGCTGACAGTCCCGGCATAAAAATCGTTGCCGCCCATGCTTGCTGTTCCCGTTCTTGACGATGTTTTTTGTTTTGCAGTGCGGACATTTCATCAGCCCATCCTGCCGCTTCCGCCAAACAATATCAATATCTATTTAGCAATCCCGAAAAAAGCATGGACCTTTAAGCATCGAATCGCCGTCAGCGTGTGCGATGGCTCGATTTGATGGCGTGGGAGTTATTTTAGAAACGCAGAGACGCAGAGGACACAGAGATTTTGAATCTGTATCTTTCTCTGCGTCCTCTGCGTCTCTGCGTTTTCAAAATGGCGCGCTCCACTTTCAATCACACCCGCCTTACTGCCGGACTCCGCCGCCCGCGCCGGGCAGGCCGAGCCGTGCGCGCACTTCATCGGGAAGCTGGCTCGACTGCACCCACTTCTGCGCCGCCTCCGCATCGCGCCGCATCCAGTTGCGCACGAGGTCCGTGACGGTGCGCGTGCGGAATTGGTCCTCGCTGATCGTGCCCGCCCACGCGAGCGCGCCCTCGGGATCTTTGCGCAGGACATTTTGCGCGAGGCGTTCGCGCGAGGCGTCCGTCTCGGGAGAGACGGGATATTTCGCGAGATACGCGGCGGCGGCAGCGGGATCGTTTTCGGACCATTGCGAAACGAGCTCCGTGAGCGCGCGCTGCCGTCCGTCGCTCGCGGGAAGAGTCGCGACCCACTGCGCCACCGACTGCGGATCGTTCGCGGCGAGCTGATTCGCGAGTCGGCCCATCATGCCGGTGCGAAGTGTTTCCTCGGGAATGTTAATCACCATCTCGCGCGCCGCCGCCTCGCCGCGCTGGCTCACGTACTCGCCGATCACGACGTCCACCATGCGTCCGCGCGCGCGGCTCATCCGCTGTTCCTGCGTGAGCCGGAGCGCCCAGTCGGGATCGCTCTTCGAGAGTTGTCCCACGATCGCCGCCATCGCCCAATTTCCATCGTTCTCATTTACCTCAGGCGGCGCGCCATTTCCCTCCGCCCACGCCACCGCTTCCTGCGGACTGCGCCGCGTCCACGTCGAAAGCACCGCGCGATACCCGCCGAATTTCGCACCCTGTTCCTTGATCTTCTCGACCCACGCCATCGCCTGCGTCGGATCGAGTTGCGCCCACTTTTCCAGCAGCATCGAGAACTCCCTTCTGCGCGACCAGTTGTCCCCAGTGGCGATCACCGCGTTCAACGCCTGTTCGATTTCCGCGCCCGTCCCCAGCACTTCGAGCAGCCGCATGAACCCGCTCATCCGCGCGATCTCATCCTCCTGATTCAACACGCGCGTGAGCCATTCGCCGATCGGCTGCCCGCCGGTGATTTGCTCGGGCGGGCTCGTGAAAGTCTCGCTCCCGCCGCCCGCGACCGGCCTCGCAAAAGCGGGCGATTCCACTGCGCTCGCGGAAGAATCTCCGCGTTGCGCCGCGGGCGTTGCGCTCCCGGCCGGCGCGTCGATGAACGAGGACATTCGCCCAAGCGAAAAGGTGAGCACTGCCGTGGCGACCCACGCAGCGGGGATCAAGAGGCGGCGGATTTCGGGAGAGAGATTCATGGCATTTCAGGGAAGCGGATGCGCGACCGTAGCACGCGCCGAAAACCGCGTCATTCCCCGATGTCCAATCCAAGGAACGGCATGTTTCCCAACCGCCGACCCACCGCCTCGCGAAGGGACCAATCACATCGCACGACGGAAAGTGAGCCGCTGCGCGGAGCGTGGGGTCGGTGGTTGGGAAAGCACCGTTCCTTGGCCTCCTCAGTCTGCGAAATATCGGATTCATCATTGACGGAATCCGCCGCCGCCCGGACACTCTGCGCATTCGCTCCTCGCGAGCGCAGCTCTTTCCAAAAAAAAGAATTTTCGCGGGAACCATTCCCGCAAACCAATTTGCCCTGCTGTGTTCGACCAAAGGGTGGAAATCCCGATCCGGTATTAACATCAAACTCAGGAGGCCGGGGTGGGCGGTTGTAGATCATGCCTTCATTGGAAGATCGAAGCCCGTCCCAGGTCGCCGCCCGTTAACCTTAGGGGGAACGTGGAACCCCACCTGGACGGCATAAGCGGGGCAAAACCTGGCGCTTCGGAAAGGCGGCTGCTGATACCGCTCCGAGGCGCCTCTTTTTTTGTACTGAACACTTTTGGGATTGCCCGGCCGGAGATCGCTCACCCATGCCGGGGCAGCGTGAATGAAAAAATGGCTCCGCAGCCCGGCTCGCTGCGGGCGGCGATGCGGCCCCGGTGGTCTTCGATGATCCGCTTGCAAATGGAGAGCCCCAGCCCCGTGCCCTTGGCTTTCCCAAAAGTCGCGAATGGCTCGAACAACTTTCCAACAATGTCCGGGGCAATGCCGGGCCCGGAGTCTTCCACATCGGTAGTGACCTCTTCTTCGGTAACACAAAACCGCAGGATGATCCGGCCTCCGTCTGGCATAAAGTCCATGGCGTTGTTGAAGAGGTTGTGAAAGACATGGGGCAGCCTTCTCCGGTCTAGCGCGGCGTAAATTCCGCGCGGCAAATTCTCGCATTCGATCGCGACGCTTCTCTCCGCCGCCTCGGCTCCCAGGTCGCCCAGCATCTCCTCCACAAATTGGCCGTAATCTGTCGCGATGAGTGCCGCCGTGGCTTGGGAGCCGCGGGTGAATTCCAGCACTTCGTTAATCATGTTCGTGAGTCGCGCGACCTGTTTGCTAATCTGCATCCGGGCATCGTCGCGATCCTTTTGGGGAATATCATCCGCGCCCACCACATCCGCAGCCATCCCGATGATATTCAGCGGGTTTTTGAAATCGTGGACGATGCCTTGCGCAAACCTTCCAATCAGCGAGAGCCGCTCCGCCTGCAAAATCTCGTCAAGGTAACGCCGGTCCACGGTACGCACCCGGTTGGTCAATTCCCGAAGCAAGTCGGTGAGCCATTCGGGATATTGCTTGAGCACGCCGAGCACCGCTTCCCTCCCGACAAAGGTAAGCCGCGTTTCGATCTCCGCCGTCGCGGTGGCAGAGCGAGGCTCATCGTCGATCACAGCCATCTCGCCGAAAATGGAATTCGGTTCCAAACGGGCCAGCACCCGTCGCTCTTGATGGCCGACCTTTGCGGAAATTTCCACCAACCCTTCCTCCACCAGATAGAGGCCATCCCCAAAGTCCCCTTCCCTGAAAATGATCTCACCTGCTGAAAACACGAACGGCCTGCCCGTCTGTTTTAGATTGGGCAGTTCATTCGCCAGCAATTGACCGAAGGCTCCAGTGGATGTCACGAGCAGCATCGTTGCAGAACCTCGCGAGAATGACAATCAAAGCGAAACAGACGCTGCGATTGCGCCACGAACAATTTTTTGAAAAGCCCTTGCTGTAAAATCCGATCTTCCTAGGATTCGGTGCCTTTTGCGGGGCTAGCTCAACGATAGAGCGTCTCCTTTACACGGAGAGGGTTGGGGGTTTGAATCCCTCGCCCCGCACCAACTTCCCGGCCTTATTTTCGCCAGTCTAATCCAGAAGAATGACCGGAGTTCCGACTTCCACGTTGGTATAAAAATGCATCGCAATGTCGCGGGGAAGACGCACACAACCATGCGATGCCCGGTGGGCGGGCACCCGGCCCGCGTGCAGGCCATACCCATCGTGAAAACGCAGGAACCACGGCATTTTCGCCCCTTTGAACACCGCACCCACCGGGGGTTTGTCCTTGGTAATATCGACATTGCTTCGCACCACATCGCCGCCTGCATCGACAAACTGCCCATACAGCGTCGAGGCATGATCCTTGTCCTTTTGGATGACCTGATACTCGCCCACCGGCGTCTCGAAACCAGTCTTGCCAGTGGAAACCACGGACTCGCCGACCACGGTATCTCCACGATAAAAATAGGCACGCTGCTCACTCAAACCGATGACGATTTTGGGCTCTCCCTTCACTCCGTCTCCCTTCCAATAGCTGGCTCTTTTCACAGGGGTCGTCGCCTGCGCTTTCTTTACCACAATCGGCTTTTTTGGCGGAGGCGTTACACATCCAGACAGGGCCGTTAGTAACAAAAGCGCGGTGGCGATGAATGATTTGGAGGGCAGGCTCATAAGAACGAAGCGCGGGAGAATAGATGGGAACATGATGCTGGCAAGAAATACGTTCAGGTGCATTCCGCGTGCCTCACTCGAATCCAGTCTTGTCTAAATTTATGCTTGCAGGCTAGCTAACCAGCCTTCAAGATTCACGCCATGTCACTACCTAACTCCCGTGTCCAATCCCTCAAGGAAATGCTCGCTCTCGAAGAGAAGCGCACCGCCTTGCAGGGGCAGTTGGATGCCATCGAACAACGCATGTCCGCACTGAAGTCTTCCATCTTTTCCGGGAGCCCGGTGAAAGTATCCCTTGCCGCCCTAGCGTCACCCACAGGAAGAAAACCCGGACGCCCGCCCGGCAGCAAGCGCGCTTCGCGGGGAACTCACCGTGAAGTCATCATGGCTGCATTGGCCGCGGCTGGCGCGGCTGGTGTCCGCGTGAAGGATCTCGCCGCCGCGATGAAGACCAAGGCGGTGAACATTCACTCGTGGTTTCACTCGAATTTGAAGCGCACTCCCTCGATTCAGAAAATCACCGGAGGCCACTATCGCCTCGCGACCGGAGCGAGCGTTCCCGCCCCCGCACCCAAAGCCGCGCCAGTCGCGAAGACTGGGAAACGCGGCAAGGGCGGCAAGCGTGGTGCCTTGAGTGCCAGTATTCTCGATCAGTTGAAAGCCGCCGGATCGAGTGGCATCAAGGTCGCGGACCTGGCGGACAAGCTGGGTGCGAAATATAAAAATGTTTACATCTGGTTTGCGACGACCGGAAAGAAGCACGGCATCAAGAGAATCGCCCCCGCGACCTACCGCCTCGCCTAACATCCCTTTCAACCATCAAACCACTCAAGGGCGCCCGACTGGGCGCCCTTTTTCTTTCTTGCCTCAATGCAGATGCAAGAGTGCCAGCCACCAGGCACCGAGGATTAACAAGGGTGCCGCGACTGCCGCCATGCGCTGGAATCCGGGGGAAACCCGCGCGCGCACTTGTGCGAGCGTAGCCAGCGAGCCAAAGGCCAGACCGGCGGAGAAGCCCCACAAGTGAGCCATATAGTCGGTGTGACTATGTTCCTCCTCACCCACGCCGAGATAGGCCAGCAGCGCGAGTCCGGCACCGATCGGCAAGACTAACTGCCAGCGGGTGCGCCGGGCCGGCGAGGATAGTCTCGCAATAAATTCCGCCGCGACCAGCAGACCGAGCGCGCCGAATACAGCCGTCGATGAACCGATCGAATTGTGCGCCGAGCCTCGATAGAAAAAGGCATTCAGCATGTTCCCGCAAAAGCCGCTAAGCACGATAAGCAGCCATGTCATGCCTGTGCCGAAATACGGGAGGACGAACGCGGAGAAGAGCACGCCGGAGGCAGTGTTTGCGACAAGGTGGGACAGGTCGCCGTGCAATGTGAGCGCAGTGAGCGCGCGCCACCACTGCCCATCCCGCACGATCGCAGCACTTACTGCCTCCCCGCGATCCTGCCACGCGGACGGCATCAAATTTTGCGCGAGCCAGCACGCGCTGATGAACCACACGGCCACATACAGCGAGAGCGTCTCGACTTTCGGCAACGGCTGCTCGGGCCGGTGCGCCGCCGCGCGCTGCGCCTGCTCGGCCTCGAATTTTTCCAGCTCGCGCGCCACTTCCTCCATCGCCGCAGGCTCGACGCGCAGCACGTAAGAGCTTCCATCACGCACGAGCCAGTGGGGCAACTCCATCGCCGACACCACCAGCGCACGCTCGCGCGCCTGAGACAGACGGGCGTAGCGGCCCACTGCGACCAGTGGTAAATCGGAAAGCGGATCGTCGGTCATGTTGGCAGGGCGCGGTGCGTAGATTATCCAAACATCATCAATCCGCTCATCCATAGTTTAGTCATTCCCGATCTCTGGCAGCAGAACGCCGTGCGCGCTTTGCGGGAGGGTCGCGATGTGGTCCTCCATGCGCCGACGGGCGCGGGGAAGACGTTCGTCTTCGAGTTGTTCATGCCGGAGTTGCACGGGCAGGCCGTCTTTACCGTCCCGACGCGCGCGCTCGCCAATGACAAGCTCGCCGAGTGGCGCGCGCGCGGTTGGGATGTGGGCATCGCGACCGGCGATCTCGCGCTGCAACTCGAGGCGAAGGTGCTCGTGGCCACGCTCGAAACGCAGCGTGGAAAATTTCTCCAGCGCAGCGGGCCAAAGCTGCTCGTCGTGGATGAATATCAAATGATCGCCGACGCGGTGCGCGGCACGAACTACGAACTCGCGCTCGCGCTCGCGCCGCCGGAAACGCAACTGCTGCTCCTCAGCGGCAGCGTCGCGAATCCGCAGGATGTCGTGGCATGGCTGCGCCGCATCGGGCGCGATGCGGTGCTCGTGTCGCATGGCGAAAGGCCCGTCCCGCTCGAAGAGGTCGATCTCGAAACGCTGGCGGGACGCGGCGCGCAGCGGGGCTGGTGGCCGCGGCTCATCTCGAATGCCCTGCACGCGCAACTCGGCCCCGTGCTGCTTTTCGCGCCGCGCCGCAAAGCCGCGGAGGATCTCGCGCGTGAAATCGCCGCGGTGCTTCCCGGCGACGATCCGCTTTCGCTCACGCGCGAGCAGGAGCAACTCGCCGGTCCCGCGCTCGCGCGGCTGCTGCATGTGCGCGCCGCCTTTCACCACAGCGGACTGAGCTACGCGCAGCGCGCGGGTTTGATCGAGCCGCTCGCGAAAAACGGCCAGCTTCACGTCGTCGTCGCCACGATGGGACTCGCGGCGGGGATCAATTTCTCGATGCGCTCCGTCGTCATCACCGGCACGAGTTACATGGCCGGAAATTTCGAGCGGCAGGTGCAGCCGGATGAGTTGCTGCAAATGTTCGGACGCGCGGGCCGCCGCGGTCTGGATGAAATCGGCTACGCGCTCGTCACCGAAAAAACGCCGCGCCTGCACGATGCGCGCTCGCGCCATCTGCGGCGCAGCACGAAACTCGACTGGCCCACTTCGATCGCGGTGATGCGCGGTGCCGCCGAGCCGTTTGTCGCCGCCATCGAAATCAACCGCCGCCTTTTCACCGCGCAGGAAGTGCCGCTCGGGATCGAGCATTCGCAGCGCACCGGCCCGATGCCGTGCGGGCTTTCCATCGACATGGAGCGCGCGCGCTTTTTCCGCCGGGGCATTTTTGAAATGCTCAACTCGCGCGGTGAATGGGAAGCGAAACCCGCACAGCAGACGCAGCGCAAACTCGGCGAGTGCCTGGCGCGGGAACGCGAGCGATGGGTGCCCGCGCTGTCTTTGGCGAAAACGCTGAGCCGAACCGGCCTCGGAAATTTGTGCAAACTGCCCAGCCATTTTTACGGACGCGAAGTCGCGCTCGGCATCCGGCGGGGCGAAGACACGCTCGTGCTCGCGCCGCAAATTCGTCGCGTGATGAAGGTCGCGCAGGTGGACAGCGCGACGTTTCATCGCGAGATGCTGCCGCGCGTGGAAGACATCACGGGCGGACGGCTCGCTTCGTTGGAAATGCACGGGAGGCAGCTCGTCGCGCGCGTGCATTTCGAGGAGCGCAGCGTGGAGACGTGGACGGATTCGCACGGGGCGGCGCTGCTCGATCCGCCGGAACGCCGCGAGCTTCCCCTGCCCTGCCGGGCCTGCGCGGAACAGGCTTGGTGCGGAAGCGTGGAAGTCGTCAACACGCCCGCATTCGACTGGCGGCGACTGGGGTTGATCGACGCGGACGGCACGCCGACACGACGCGGCATCGTCTTCAGCTTCTTCCATCACGGTGAAGGGCTCGCCATCGCCGCGGCGCTCGAAGACGCGGACTACGCGATCGACGACCTCATTTTCGATCTCGCCAATCTGCGCGCCGGCCCGCGTTTCGCCGAAGACGAATCGCGCTACGGCGGCCGGCTCGGCGCGCTTTGCCAGCGCGTTTACGACCGCGCCGACCTGCCGGGATATTTGGAAATGGGCGTGCCTCCCGAGTACGGCGCGGGCGCGGAGGAAGTCGTGCGCGCGATCGTCGAGCACGGCATCCCGCGTCACAAGCTGCTCACGGAATCGCTGCGCGCGGGCGACATCGAGCGCGGACTCATCGAATGGCGCAGCCTGCTGCGGCACATCGTGTGGGCGGCGGATTACGAATGGGAACGCTGGCGTGAATTGAAGGCGAAGGCCACGCGCTTCATCGACACCACCCACTCGCCCGCGCTCGCCGAACTGCCGCCACTCACCGCCGCACATCAGAGGCGCTGACGCTCGTGCTCGTCCTCGTCCTCGAAATTCTTCGCCGTTTCGAGGACGAGGACGAGTAGGAAGACGAGCACGATTACCGACGCTTGCCACGCGAACTCTGAACGCCGCACACTCGCGCCTGTCTCATCCCGACCCATGAC
>JAYVRQ010000051.1:0-8585 GCA_043776145.1 Chthoniobacteraceae bacterium | reverse complement strand
ATGGCCGCCTGGGCAATGGCACGACTACCAGCAGTAATGCACCTGTGGCTGTGGATCAGACCGGCGTGCTTGCGGGAAGGACCGTGATCGCCGTGTCGGCTTCGGACGGACATAGCCTCGCGGTGTGCGTAGATGGCACCGTGGCAGCCTGGGGGAATAACTCCGAAGGCCAGCTCGGTGATAACTCAACCAACGACAGCACCGTGCCGGTGGCCGTGCTCCAGACTGGCGTGCTCGCGGGGAAGACCGTGATCGGTGTCTCGGCGGGTTGGTATAGCAGCATCGCGGTGTGTTCGGATGGGACAGTGGCGGCGTGGGGGCATAACGGTAGCGGCCAGTTTGGCAATGGCTCGACGACGAGTAGCATCGTGCCCGTGGCGGGAGGCATCGGCGGGGCGGCTGCGGGTAAGACGATCGTCGCAGTGTCGGCGGGATATTTCTATAGTCTGGCCCTGGCCTCGGATGGGACGGCGCTCGCGTGGGGCGGGGAAAATTTCCGAGGCAAGCTGGGGAATGGGACGCGGCTGGATAGCTCGGTGCCGGTGGCTGTTACCGCGACCGGTGTGCTCTCGGGTAAGACGGTCGTCTCAATCGTCGCGGGATACTATCACAGCGCGGCGCTGTGCTCGGATGGAACGCTCGCGGCGTGGGGCTGGAACGATCGCGGGCGACTGGGTAATAACAGCGTGGCGGCGGATAGCATCGTGCCTTCGGCGGTCTTTCAGACGGGAGTGCTCGCGGGAAAGACACCCATCGCGCTGGGCATCGGCAGCGGCCATACGGTGACGCTGTGCTCGGATGGGACGCTGGCGGTGTGGGGTGAGAATTTCAGCGGCCAGTTTGGGAATAACAGCGCGGCCTTTTCGACCATAGTGCCGGTGCTGGTGAATCAAAGCGGCGTGCTCGCGGGGAAGACCGTGGTTGGGGTTTCCGCGGGACACTCGTTCAGCACGGTAGTGTGTTCGGATGGGACGGCGGCCGCTTGGGGCGAAAATGGCAATGGTCAGCTCGGCATCGGCAGCAACGCGAACAGCCCGCTGCCCGTGCTCGTGAATACGGCGGCACTGACGAGCGGCGAACGCTTTGTGAAGACCGGCGGCGGACCCACCGCCAGCCACACCCTGGCGCTCGTCGCCACACCTCGCGTGCCGAAGGTGACTACTTTGCCAGCTACTTCTATTACTTCTAATGGCGCTGTCTTGAACGGCACCGTGAACGCCAATGACAACAGCACGGCGGTTAGTTTCGAGTATGGCCTCGACACGACTTATGGCACCACCGTCGCCGGCACACCCACGCCGCTGACCGGCACTAGCGCCGTGCCGGTGGGCGCGACCCTCGCGGGACTGACTCCGGGCACCACTTATCACTACCGCGTGAAAGGCGTGAATGCGCTGGGTGCCTCGGTGGGTGTGGACCGCACCTTCCGCAGCCTGGGCATCGACGCGAACCTCTCGGCCCTCTCGCTCAGCAGCAGCCCGCTGAGCCCTGAGTTTGCCAGCGCCACGACGAGCTATACCGCAGCCACGACGACCAGCAGCCTGATGACCGTCACACCCACGACAGTCGATCCCTTTGCCACCGTAACGGTGAATGGCATTTCCGTGCCGACTGGCAAGCCGAGCGATCCGGTGGCTCTCGTTCCCGGCGCGAACACCATCACCGTCGTCGTAACCGCGCACAGCGGCGCGCCGGTGAAGACTTACACCGTGACCGTGACAGTCACTGCCGCGCCGCCGCTGACGTGGACTTACAATACTGCCAGCGATGTGCCCGTCACCTCGAACGGCTACAACGCGGCAGGTAACACGGCCAGTCTCGCGCTGAACTTTGCGCCGCCGGTTGGGACTAACTTAACCGTGGTCAGAAACACGGGGCCGCTCTTTATCGGCGGCACTTTCAGCAATCTCAATCAAGGGCAGACACTAACGCTGAGTTTTGGCGGAGTTAGCTATAACTTTGTCGCGGACTATTATGGCGGCAAATCGGGCCGGGACTTGGTGCTGCAATGGAAGGCGGTCCGCGCGCTGGCGTGGGGGAATAACTCGGACGGCCAGCTTGGCAATAACACGACTACCCACAGTTCCATTCCCGTGTCGGTGCTTTCGAGCGGTGCGCTCGCGGGGAAGACGATCGTCCAGCTCTCCGGGGGGACTTATCACAGTCTGGCGCTCGCCTCGGATGGCTCGATGGCTGCGTGGGGCTACAACGGCGACGGCGCTTTGGGCGACAATACTAACACCGACAGCACGGTGCCCGTGACGGTGCTCCACAGCGGGCTCCTTTCCGCAAAGGTAGTCGTCCAAGTATCCTCGGGCGCCTACCACTGTCTGGCACTTTGCTCGGATGGCACGGCGTTCGCGTGGGGCAGCGACAACAATGGACAGTTGGGCGACAACGGCCCCGCTTTCAGTTCCGCGCCCGCGCCGGTGGCGGTGAACATGGCTGGCGTGCTCGCCGGCAAGACGGTCATTCAAGTTTCCGCGGGAACCAATCATAGTCTCGCGCTGTGTTCGGATGGGACGCTGGCCGCGTGGGGTGACAATGGCTCCGGCCAGCTTGGCAATAACTCGACGACCGGAAGCAGCGTGCCCGTGGCCGTGCTCCAGACCGGCGTGCTCGCGGGCAGGACAGTCATCCGCATCGCCGCAGGCGGAGAGCATAACCTGGTGCTTTGCTCGGACGGCACGCTGGTCGCGTGGGGATCGAACATCGGAGGCGAACTAGGCATCGGCAGCACCATCGGCAGCCTCGTGCCCGTCGCGGTGAACCAGACCGGCATCCTCGCGGGGAAGACGATCGTCCAGATTGCGGCGGGACAGTATTACAGCCTCGTGCTCTGCTCCGACGGCGCGCTCGCCCAATGGGGATGGGAAGGCACCATCAACGATGGCATCATCACACTCGGCACGGTGCCCGTGGCGGTGAACCAGGGCGGCGTCCTCGCGGGCAAGACCGTGACTGGCATCGCCGCCGGAGAGCGCCACAGCCTTGCCTTGTGCGCCGATGGCACGCTGGCCGGCTGGAGATACAACAGCGATGGCCAGCTTGGCGATGGCACCTTAAACTCCAGCGTCGCGCCCGTGGCGGTGAACACATCCGCGCTCGCCGCGGGGGAACGCTTCTCGCTTGTCGCCGCCGGGCCGGGTGCGGGACACACGCTGGCTCTCGCCGCCGCACCACCCTCGACGACTAGCTCGAATTTGACTACCTGGCGGCAGACTTACTTCCCCGGCAGCACCGCGACGACCGGCCCCGGAGCTAACAACGCCACGCCGCAAAACGACGGCGTGAGTAACTTGCTCAAGTTTGCCACCGGCATGAATCCCACCCAGCCCGGCACGATGCCCGGCGTCGTCGTCAAAACCGGCGGCACTCTTAACTTCACCTATACACCGAGCGCCGCCGCCGTGGCCGATGGCTTTACCTTTACCGTGCAATATAGCGATACTCTAGCCGCGGGCAGTTGGGCCTCGGACATTGTGAACCAGGGTAGCATCGGCGCAGGCGGCTCACCCGTGACCGCGACCGTGCCCGCTGGATCAAGCGGGCATCGCTATCTGCGACTGCTCATTACCGCGCCGTGAATCGTGCGGCTTCTACAACACCGCCGGGTTCCCGTAGAGGCTGAAGCCGGACGACCGCTCGATCTGCACGTCGAAGACTTCGCCGATGTGCCGCGCGCCGCCCTCGAAAATCACGATCTTGTTTCCCGGCGAGCGACCCATGAGGCGCTCTTCGTTCGTCTTGCTCAAACCTTCGCACAGAATCTCCACGCGCTGGCCGACGAGGGCTTCGCCTTTCTGGATGGCCCAGCGATCGATGATCCGCAGCACGTCTTGATTGCGCGATTCCTTCACGCTTTCGGGTAGCTGTTCGCCTAGCTCGGCGGCAGGGGTGTCGCGGCGTTTGGAGTAGCGGAAGACGAAGGCATTATCGAAACCCACGCGCTCCAGCAGCGCGCACGTCGCGGAGTGGTCGGCGTCGGTTTCGCCGGGAAAGCCGACGATCACATCCGTCGTGAGTGCGATGTCCGGACGCGCGGCGCGCAGCTTTTCCGTGAGCGTGAAATACTTCTCGGCAGTGTAAGTGCGGTGCATCGCCTTCAGCATCCGGTCGCTGCCGGATTGCATCGGGAGATGGACGTGCGGCATCAGCTTCGGCAGGCGCGCGAAGGCGTCGATAAGGTCCTGACGAAAGCCGATGGGGTGCGGCGAGGTGAAGCGCAGGCGGCGCAGGCCCGCGACTTCATGCACCGCGTCGAGCAACTGCACGAACGGCGATTTTCCATCGCGCGCCGCGAACTCGTGCCGTCCGAAAAGATTCACGATCTGGCCGAGCAGCGTCACCTCCTTCACCCCGCGCTCCACGAGCCCGCGTACTTCCGCCACGACTTCCTCGATGCGCCGCGAACGCTCCGCGCCGCGCGTGCTGGGCACGATGCAAAACGTGCAGTGCATGTTGCACCCTTGCATGATCGAGACGAACGCCGTCGCCTGCCGCTCCCGCAGCACATGCTCGCGGATCGTCTCCTGCGAGCCGGCTTCCTCGTCCACATCCACGATGGAAAAACGCGCGTCGTCCATGAGCCGCTCGCGCATCGCGATTTTGCGCCGCACGAGGTCGTCCACATAGTCGGCGACCTTGTGAAATTTCTGCGTGCCGACGACGAGATCGACGTGGCCGATGTCGCGCACGAGTTCCTCCCCGCGCGATTGGGCCATGCAGCCGAGAAAACCGAAAACCATCTCCGGCTTGTTCGCGCGCAGCCGCCCGAGCAGCCCCATTTTTCCCAGCGCCTTCTGCTCCGCGAGATCGCGCACCGAGCAGGTATTCAGCAGCACCACATCCGCGCCCGCCGCATCGCCCGTCATCTCATACCCGCGCGCGATGAGCATCCGCGAGACCTGCTCGGAATCGCGTTCGTTCATCTGGCAGCCGTAGGTTTTGAGATAGACTTTAGGCACTGGAAAAGGGCCGCGAAACTAGTGGCGGCACGCCCCGGCGTCCAAGGGATTTAGCGCGCCGTGTCGTGGTCTGTGAGAGCGCGGCAAACCCCGCCGAATTTTTCATCGCGTGCGTTTTCACTTTCGAGAATCGTGGTAATGAAACAATCCGCACTGCGGGGAACCCAACTTTTGCCCACTCAAACAACTTCCATGAACCATCAGCACTCGAAACTACTCCGACAGCTTCGTTCAAAAACCCCGCCAAGTCTTGCGGCCAGCGCGGCGGTCCTTGTTCTTTGCCACACCATGCCGGCGAACGCGGAGACGTGGGTGCCCACGGTCGGCGGCAGTTGGGCCACTCCGGGAAATTGGGATACGAGCACGGTGCCGAACGTCATTGGCGCGCTGGCGAACTTCACCCCGAACAATCTCGCGAATCGCCCGGTCACGATCGACTCCGGCACCGCGGGCTTCACGGTCGGCTCGATCGCGTTCGACCTCACCGGCACGGGCACCTTTACCAACTCCCTCACGACCGGTACCACCGGCTCGAAGCTGCTCCTGAACAACGGCGGCGCGGGTGTCACCATCTCGACCACCGGCAATGGCACGGGGAATAACACGATCTCGGTGGCGCTGGTTTTGAACGACCTGCTGACCGCGCAAGTGGATCAAGTCAGCTCCGCCTCGCAGGCGGGTTCATTGAATTTGACGGCCGCGATTTCCGGCACGGGCAGCATTTTGAAACAAGGCGAAGGGTTGATGACCTTCGGCACCGGCACGAAGACTTACACAGGCGAGACCGTCCTCAACGGCGGACGCACGCGCATCTCGAATGCCGCGCATCCGACGGCGACTTCCAAATTCACGATCAATGCCGGCGCGCAGCTCGACCTCATCGCCGCGGGCATTTACACGTTTGGCAGCGGGCCGCTGAATCTCAATGGCAGCGGCGCGACCTCGGGACCGTATGCGGTATTTCCCGGCGCGATCCGCAACGACACCGGCCTCGTGATAACGATCGCGAGCCCCATCGTGCTGCAATCCGACACCATCATTCACATTCAGGCGACCGCCGGGACGGGCGGGAATCCGAACCCGACCGGCTCGCTCACTTTGAGCAACACCGTGCAAGGTTCCGGGGCGCTCATCCTCACCGCGCCGGGCAGCAATCCCGATCAGGGCACGCTTTTCCTCACGAATACGAACAGCTATCGCGGCGGCACGATCATCAACGGCGGCATACTCAACGCGGCTTCCGATGCCGCCCTCGGGATCGATGGCGGCAGCATTCAGATCAACAGCCTGACCAATACCGGTGGCCCCGTCGGAATCCTGCGAGCCGGTGGCGCGATCACCACCGCGACGCGGACGCTGGTTCTGGGTGTCGGCGGCGGTCGCATCGACACGAATGGAAACAACGTGACTTTCGCCGCGGGCAGCACCGTGATGGGCACCACGCTCACCAAAATCGGCGCGGGAAAACTGCTCCTCGCGGGCGCGCAAACTTACGACACGCTGACCGCAAACGCCGGCCGCACCGACCTCGCGAGCGCGCTGGGCACCGGCACTTCCACGATCAACGCCAACGCCGCGCTGAACATCAGCGCGAGCCAGACGCTCGCCGCGCTGAACATCGGGAACGGCGCCGTCGTCACGGTGGGCGCCCCGCTTCCTCCGGCCAGCCAGTCGTCTGTCTTGGAAAGCGGCGATCTTTCCGCCGCAAGCCTCGCGCAAGCCGTCCCCGAACCCGGCGGCGGCGCGCTGCTGCTCAGCGGCGCGGCTCTGCTAACCGGCTGGCGTCGGCGCAAGCGCGCGTGATTTTTTTCAAACCCTATACCCATGAATCCCGCCACCAACGTCCTCGGCACCCCGCTGCAATGCTGCTGCCTGAAACCACTCACCGGCTTCTACCGCGACGGCTTCTGCCGCACCGGCCCCGGCGATGTCGGCCTGCACACCGTCTGCGTGCAGGTCACCGACGAGTTCCTGGAATTCTCCGCCGCGAGTGGCAACGATCTCAGCACCCCGCACCCGGAGTATGACTTTCCCGGACTGGAAGCGGGCGATCAGTGGTGCCTGTGCGTCACCCGCTGGCAGGAGGCACTCGAAGCCGGTGTCGCGCCGCAAGTTGTCCTCGAAGCCTGCCACATCTCCGCGCTGGAATTCGTCTCGCTGGAAGAACTCCGCGCGCACGAAGTGAACGCGGAATAGTTCGCGTCCACTCCTTCAAAACTCCGCCACCACCAGGGAATGCACGGCGAGCGGCGGGACTGCCACTTCCGTCCATTCCCCTTCCCTGACAGGTAAAAGGTCCGCGCCTTCGGGTTCGAGATGGATGCGTTTGGGAGTGAGTTGATGGAAGCGCACTTTGATCCCGCCGACCGGCACGGCTTCCTCACGCAGCGGCACATCCACTTCCGGCAACCCATGATCGCTCGTGGTATTCAGGCCGTTGAAAAGGTGGACAACGAGGCGCTCGCCCGCCGCGTCCTTTTGCCGGAAGACCGTGCTTTGAATGCACATCGGCGCCTCGACCGCGACAGGCGGCGGAGTCTGCGCGGCCCACTGGATCGCGCGGGAAAAAAGGATGCGCTCGTATGGGTAGCCATAGCTATAGTTAGCAGCGTCGAAACCCGCGGCCATATAAACAACCCGTCCCCTGCCCTGCTCACCCATCACGACAGCCGGGACCGGGTCTTTGCCTTCGGGAAACATCAGCATCGCGCGTTTCATCGGCGCGCGCGCCTCACCCATCAATACCATCGGACCTTTGAAGCTGGCCTGCACGCCGCTGGTCACCAGCTTCATGCGCGGATCATCAATCAGTTCGCTCGTGAGCAAGTCTCCCGCACCCCAGCGCATCTCCGCGGAACCCTGCCGGTTCGCCCAGTACTTGTCATCGACAACAATGGCAAAGTTCACATCCAGTTCGGCGCGCTTCATGGGTGCCTTCGGACGCCCCGCATAGTCCACACCGAAAAGATCGGCGAGCGCGAAGTTCCCGCGCGGATGACCCAGTTCATCAAAGAGCGAAGTCTCGCAAGTCGCCACCAGCCCGCCGCCTTTCTGCACAAACTCGCGAATCGTCGCGACCTGTGCATCGGACAACGCGGCGGCATTCGGAAGGATGAGCACTTTGAAAAGCGCCAGCCGCTCCGCGCGCAGATCGAGATCGGTAATGAGCGTGATGGGCAGGTGCTCCTCGCAACCCACGCGAAAAACACCCAGCGCGTGCGCGAGGAACCGCTCCATGATTTGCCCGCCCGCGTAAAACTGCCGCGTCTGCTCGCTCACCAGCAGCGCCGCCCACGGCTCCGGCGTCGTGCGAATGCACCACTGCTTGCGCCGCCCGATCTCGCGCAGCGTCGCATCGCCCGCCTCCTTCCCCGCCGCAGTCGGCACCGCCAGCGGCGTGATCGAGCCATTCGTCATCGCCATCATGCAGCGCACCAAAAGCTCATGCCTGGGAAACCCCGACGCACTGTAAGGATTCCCATGCGACATGATATAAGGCTCGCTCGCGCCCGTCCGCCCGCCCGTGAGCGCGCGCACATACGCCGCGCCAAACGCGGGCACCACGCTCGCGCCGAGGTTCACCTCATCGAGCCACCACTCCTGCACCGGCGAATCGAA
>JAYVRQ010000050.1:0-8589 GCA_043776145.1 Chthoniobacteraceae bacterium | reverse complement strand
AACATGTGCTCTGCGAAAAGCCGCTCGCTTTGAACCACGCCGACGCGAAGGCGATGGCGGACGCGGCGGAGCAGGCGGGCGTGCGGCACATGACGGCGTTCACGTATCGCTTCGTGCCGGCGATGCGTTATCTCGGGCACCTCATCGCGCAGGGCGATCTCGGGACGCCGTATCATTATCGTTCGTGCCGGTTGCAGGATTGGGGGACGCGGAATCTCGGCTGGCGTCAGGTGAAGAAACTCGCGGGCACCGGCGAACTCGGCGACATGCTCTCGCATCGCATCGACTTCGCGCAGCATCTCGTCGGGCCGATGAAGCGGCTCGTCGCGAACACGAAACGGCTCGTGGATGTGCGCGAGGGAAACCCGAGCGATCTCGACGATTGGGTCGCGATTTTGGCGGAGTTTGAAAACAGCGCGACCGGCGTGCTCGAAAGCTCGAAACTCGCGAGCGGTCGCAACGAAAGCTGGCGCTCGCTCGACTCCGTGGAACTCAACGGCAGCGTCGGCACCTTCGAGTTCACCACCGGAAAATGGAACGAACTCCAGCACGGCAAACTCGGCGGCCCCGGCCTCGCCCCACTCGCCGTCCCGCGCGAATTCTGGACGTGGCCCGGCTCCCCGCGCGACCCGAGCGCGGGCGATCCGCTCGTCACGTTCCGCTACGATCAGGCGTTCGAGTTCATCGACGCGATCCGCAATCAGCGCCCGTGCGTCCCCAGCTTCCACGACGGCGCACGCACGCAGGCCGTGATGGACGCCGCGGTGCGCAGCGCCGAGGAGCAGGCGTGGGTCGCGGTGTAAGACACAGCCGATGGCCGCGTTCAAAATCATCTACAGCTCTTCCTCAATCGAAGATTTGGACGCGCTCCCGAAGAAGCAGGCGGCTGGGATGGTGAAAAAAATCGGAAGACTCTCCGGTGGATTGGTTGGCGACATCAAACGCCTGAAAGACTTCGATCCGGCGTGGCGCTTGCGCATGGGCGACTACCGGATTTTGTTCGACGTGGAAGATGACGAAATCATCATCCGCCGCATCAAACACCGCCGCGAAGCCTATGACTGACATCGCTCTCAAAGAACTCGACGCCGACATCCGCAAACGGCGGAAGCAAGTGGGCCAGCTCCGGCAGGATTTGGAGGACATGGAGGACTACCTCGACATCCTCGAAGCGCGTCGGAAATCGTTGGAAAAACCTCAACTGACGCAGGCGCAAGTTGAGCGGCGTTACGCGGCAAAATGAGCCGCGTCGTCACCGGCAGCGGCACCGAAAAAGGCAACGCCATCTCGAAAGCCTGGGCTCGCCCGCAAACGCTGGCCGAAGTCGCGTCATTGTCCTCGTCGCGCGAGGATTTTCACAACCATCTGCGCGACTTTCTGCACGCTTTCAAAGCCGCGCCCGCCCGCGAAAAAATCGCCGCCGAACCGGAGTGGCTGTGCGGAAAATTCACGGACGGCGAACTGGTGGACGCCTACCTCGCGGCGGTGGCGGTCGAGCTGAGTCTCGACCTCGGCAAAGCGCGGCCCGCGTGGACCCAAAAACCGGGGCGCGTTTTGGCCCGGCCGTGGTTCGCCGCGAAGAGCGACGACCTGCGCGCGGTGCTGCTGCACGAAAGCCCCGCCGGCTTCCGCGAACGTAATCTCTTCGTGAGCGAAAACGCGCTCTCGGTCGCGTAGCCATGCTCACACGCGGGCAAATTCTCGAGGCATTCGCCGCCCTCAATGAACGAATGAAGACGCGCGACACACAGGGCGAACTCGCGCTGCTCGGCGGGGCCGTGATGCTCCTCGCCTTCCGCGCCCGGCTTTCGACCAAGGATGTCGATGCCATCTTTTCGCCGACGGGCGAAATCCGCGCGGCGGCGGCGGAAGTCGCACAGGAACTCGGTTTGGAACCCGACTGGCTCAACGACGGAGCGAAGGGTTTCGTCTCGCCGCAGGCGCAGTTCGTGGAATCGGACCTGCCGCGCTTTTCGCATCTGCGCATCACGTATCCGACGCCAGAATATCTGGCTGGCGATGAAAATCCTCGCCTCGCGCGTGGAGAACGACTTCGAGCGCGGCGACCGCGACGACATCGTGACGCTTTGCCGCCTGCTCGGGCTGACTGACGCCGATCAAGTGATGGACATCGTGTTCCGATACTATTCCCCTGTGCGTGTCTCGCCGCGCGCGGTATTTCTTGTGCGGGAAATCCTCGGCGCTCCACCTTCGACACCATGAATAAAACCGCAGTCATCACCGGAGCCGGCAGCGGCGTCGGCAAAGCCACCGCCATCGCGCTCGCGCAACAAGGCTGGAACGTCGCGCTCGTCGGGCGGCGCGAGAGTTTGCTTTTGGAAACGGCGGGGCTCGCGGGGGAGCACGGCGTGCGCGTGCTCACGTGCGTTTGCGACATCGGCGACGCGGCGGCGGTCGCGGAGATGGGGCGCTGCGTGCTCGGGGAGTTTGGGGAAGTGGAAGTGCTCGTGAACGCGGCGGGCACCAATGCGCCGCAACGCTCCCTCGAAATCCTCTCGCTCGCCGACTACCACGCGATGATCGATACCAACATGAACGGCGCGTATTACTGCGTGCAGGCTTTTCTCCCGCAAATGCGCCAGCGCGGCTCGGGCACGATCGTGAACATCGTCTCCGACGCCGCCCGCCAGGCCAGTCCCAAGGCCGGGCCGGGCTACTCGATGTCGAAATTCGGCGTCGTGGGGCTCACGCAGGCGATCAATGCGGAGGAGCGTCCGCGCGGCATTCGCGCCACGGCGATTCTCCCCGGCGACATTGACACGCCGCTCCTCGACAAACGCCCCTCGCCACCCGATGCGGAAGCGCGCAAAAAAATGATGCAGCCCGAGGACATCGCCGAATGCGTGCTGCTCGCGATCAATCTCCCCGTTCGCGCCACCATCGAGGAAATGCTCGTCCGCCCGAGCCGCTGATCACGGCTGCTGCTGCGCTGGAGCGGATCGCCAGTAATCCGGGAGATTGGGCTTCGTCTCACGCAGGATTTCAAGGATCGCCTGCCGGTCGTCCGCCGTCAGTCGGGCAAACTGCGGATCCGCATCCTGGCCGGTGAGGATGTCGTGTAACCGCTGGAGCAAATGCTCGTGCATCGGTGCGGGGATTCGATCGAACGCCTCGGAATAAATCAGGAACGAGCACGGGTTCCGGAACATCCGCGTGCGCAAATCGAAGTCGCGGAGCGAGCGGCCTTTCGAGTCGCGCACCGCGCGGGCCGTGAAGTCCGCGACATACTGCGCGTCGCCGGCGATGGGCGCGGTGAGCGGCGTTTCCTCCGTGAAAAGCAGATGGCGCAGGAAGGCGTTCACCTGATTTTTGAGATAACGAATGTGCCCGTAAGTCGCCATCATGATCCGCGTCTCGTAGCCCAGCCGCGTGAGGTAATTGTGCATGTGCGCCTGATGTTCGAGCACCATCAGCGCGACGATGTCGCTGTGAGGCGTGGGATATTTTTGCGTGTCGATGAGCATCGTGAGGTCGGCGAGGTTGCCGCGAAAATTCGGCTCGGTCGCGTGCCGCGCGAACGCGGCTTCGCCCGTGAGATTTCCAAGATGCGTCTGCGCGCCGTACCGCCCGGTGACGTACCAGCCGCCCCAGCGATCCGCGAGCGGCGCGCAGTGCGTCACGTCGCCGGAATCAGTCCCAACCTTGATCTCGCCGTCCTCGTCGGTCTGGAGCGAGCGCACGAAATGCCCCGGCACACCCAGCGTCCGCGCCGAGACATGGCACTGGAGACACTCGCCATTGCGCACGAAGGCCGGCTTTTCCCCCGGCGTCTGCGCGAGCGAATAAAAGACACCGCCCAGCTTCGGATCGACCGCCGAGATTTCCATCATCGGCGCGTTCGGGATGTAGCCGAGATAGGTGTCCTCGTTGTAAAAAATCGCGCGCGGGTTGCGGGGATTGATCGCGCGGCGTTGCAGCGAGGTCTGCGAGAAGACGAGCATTTGCGAGGACTTCGGAATTTTCAGCGCCTCGAGCACCGCCGGGAGCCAGCCAAACTGCGCGTCCCACTTCAGCCTCACCTCGCCGCCCGCGATCCGCGCCTGGAGTTTCGCGACGGGATCGTTCGGCGTCTGTGCGCTATAGCTGATCGTGGCTTCATCGTACGGCATCGAATGCGTCGATCCCTGAAAATCTTCCGCCGCCAGTGGGCGGGCGAAGCTCAGGATGGCGAGCATGGGAAGGATTCGGGTGGATTGCATGAATGGTCTGTAAAATCTGTCGCGCATCAGGTTGCCACGGCCTTGACCTGCGTCAAAGCTGGAGAGGATTTCGGCGGAGCGTCCCCATCAATCGCCCGCCGCGAGAAATTCGATCAGGTCGCGGATTTCGCGCCGGCTCAGCACCGCGCCGAAATGAGGCGGCATCAGGCTTGGCAGTGGAGTGCGCTCCGCAATCTCCGCGATCTTCACCCTGCGCTTTTTGCCATCGACGACGGACGTGATGGTGAGTTCACCGGCATTCTCCCCGCTGATGACGCCGGATATTTCCGTGCCGTCGGCGAGCTTCAGCAACGCGCAGGAATAGCCGACTGCCATCGTCGCGTTTGGCTCGATGATCGACTCCAAAAGATGGGCGCGCTCCGTCGTCCGCCGATGCCATGTTAGCTCGGGGCCGATCTGGCCGCCTTTGCCATCGACCGCGTGACATCGCACGCATCCGGCCTCCGGCTTTTTATTGAAGACCGCACGGCCCGCATCGGCGTTACCGCCCTCGAGGCATTCGCGGAAACGAAGGGACGGATCGCCCGCCTTTTCCAACTCGCGCTGACGTTCCGCAAGCATGGCTTTAAACATGGAGTTGTCGCGCCTCCCCACCGCCTCGAACAGATCGAGCCAAAGCGCGGGCGGGAGTTCCCCGGCGCGGTACCGAGCGAATTGCGCGAGCAAAATTTCGTCCGCCTTCGGATCGCTGTTCCTACCCAGTCTCGCCAGCGCGTTCTGCTGTGCGCGGATGCGCCCCTTCCCGAGCACGGCAGCCTCGTCGGCGGCCGGACGCGAGGTTTTCTTTTCCGCCGCCTGCACAGTCGCGGCGAGAAGCAGCACGAAAAGCGCGGAGTGAAAATGGAGGGTGCGGCTCATGTGGCGATGAATATGCCACTGCGAGCACGCGGAGCCAGCCATGGGCTCTTGCGGCTTGACCCCGCGGCGCGCTGGCCGTTTCGCTGAATCATGCCACTCCGCCTCCCGCTTCGCGCCGTCGTCTTCGCGCTCGCGTTCCTTTCGTTCGCGTGCCTGCTCGGGCAGTTCTTCGGATTTTGGACGATGCACTTTTTCGGCTGCTGGGTGCTGCCTCCATCGACGGCGCTGCTCGCCATCATCGCGTGGCGCACGCGCGGTGAAAAAACGGGCGTCGGCAGCGCGCATACGTGGATCGTGCAGGGCGCGCTCGGCGGCATCGTCGCCGCGGTCGCGTACGATCTTTACCGGCTCCCCTTCGTGCTGAACGGCGCGCCGCTTTTCAAAGTCTTCCCGCGTTTCGGCCAGCTCCTCCTCGGCGGCAGCGAGCCCGCGTGGCTCGTCCACACGCTCGGCTGGAGCTACCATTTTTCCAATGGCGCGGCGCTCGGCATCATGTTCCTCGCGCTCGTGACGACTGCCAGCCGGCGCGTGCTTTTTTGGGGCGCGGTCACATGGGCGCTTTTCATCGAGGCGATGCTGCTGCTCACGCCATACACGAAATTTTTCGGCCTCACGCTGAACGGCCGCTTTCTCTTGCTCACCGCGTCTGCGCATCTCGTCTTCGGCCTCACGCTCGGCTGGTGGTGCCGGCGGCGTCTGGCGTGGACCGCGTGAGGTGCGAATCCGAACGCGGCTTACTTTTTCTCCTCGTCCAGCTTCGCCTGCACCTTCGCGTAGAGATCGTTGTAAAGCGTCTCGTCGCTGCGCAGCACTTCCTTCGCGGCGTCGCGGCCCTGCGCGAGTTGGGAGCCGTTGTAGCTGAGCCATGAGCCGCGCTTTTCGATGACGCCTTTCTCGATCGCCAGATCGAGCAGCGAACCCGTGCCGGAGATGCCTTCGTTATACATGATGTCGAACTCCGCTTCGGTGAAAGGCGGCGCGACTTTGTTCTTCACGATCTTGATCTTCGTGCGGTTGCCGGTCACGACGCCGTCGCTCTGCTTGATCTGGCCGATGCGCCGGATGTCCACGCGCACGCTGGAGTAAAATTTCAGCGCCTTGCCGCCGGGCGTCGTCTCGGGATTGCCAAACATCACGCCGATCTTTTCGCGGATCTGATTGGTGAAAACGCAGATCGTCCGGGCTTTGGAAATGAGCGCGGTCAGCTTGCGCATCGCGGCGCTCATCAGGCGGGCTTGCGCGCCCACCGTCGAGTCGCCGATCTCGCCTTCGAGTTCCTGCTTCGTCACCAGCGCGGCCACGGAGTCGAGCACGATGACATCCAGCGCGTTCGAGCGCACCAGCGTCTCCACGATGCGCAGCGCCTCCTCGCCGCTGCTCGGCTGCGACACGAGCAGGTCGTCGAGATTCACGCCGAGTTTTTTCGCATACTGCGGATCGAGCGCGTGCTCGACATCGACGAAAGCGGCGAGCCCGCCCAGCTTTTGCGCCTGCGCGATCAGCGTGAGGGTGAGCGTGGTTTTTCCCGAAGACTCCGGCCCGAAAACCTCGACGATGCGCCCGCGCGGAAAGCCACCCACACCGAGTGCGCGGTCGATGAGGATGTTCCCCGTCGGGATCGTCTCCACGTCCATCTGCTTCGAGTCGCCGAGCCGCATGATTGCGCCGTCGCCAAAGTCTTTCGCGATCTGCTGGATGGCGAGATCGAGGTTCTTGTTTCGCGCGATGGTGACTTTGCTTTCTTCGGGGAGTTTTTCGGTGGCCATGATGGGTTTGTTTTTAGGCGGCGGAGGCTAGCACACGACCCCCGCGCGAAAAGGAAATTCATTTTCCGCGCAATCCCTTTCACTTGATGCGTTGCCGCCCCACCCCTCCGGCTGCCTACCCCGCCGTCCCCGTCGCCGACTCGCTCTGCGGCCCCTCGCCCGCGGCGTTCACCGCGGAGACCGTCAGCGTCACGCTTTCCCCCGGCGCGAAATTGTCCAGATTCACCGATACCACCGGCGAGACCACCTGCGCCAGCACCGCCGCCGCGCGATACACTTTGTAAGAGGCCACCCCGTCCTCCGCCGCATTCGCATCCCACTGGAAAGCCAGCGCCCCGCTCCCCACCGCCCCCGTGATGATCCCCACATTCTGCGGCGCCCCCGGCAGCGAGCCCCCCTCGTCCGAGCCCGGCGAACCCGTGTCGATCTGCCCGAGCGCCATGCGTTCCGGCGAGCCCGCGGCAAATTCCCCGCTCCACGCGGCGTACCAGCGTTTGTTATTGGAATCCACGCGCGCCGCCAGCGTGCGCAAATCGCCCCGCGCATCGCGCAGGACGGACTCCGCCTTTTCCACCCCGAGCGTCTTCCCCGGCAGCGCCTCCACATCGGCCTTGTAAAGCGCCAGCGTGCGTCCGCCCACCGTCAGCGCCGGTTTCGCGGGCGTGGCCGCGGCGCGCCGGGCGTTGTATTTTTCCCAAAGCGAGACCGTCTTCTGCCCGCGCGAGAGCGTCCCCGGGATGCTGTCGAAAGCCACCGAGCGGATGTCCTCGAGGTCGCGGTGAAAAGGGTCCGCCGGGGAAAGTTCGCCATCGAGCTTGCGCGCCATGCGCACGCCGAAATCGCCGATCGCCTTCGCGGTCGCATCGCGCGCGGTGCGGGCATCGTCCACCGCGTCCTGCTTTTGCTCGACGATGAGCCCGAGCGGCGCGAGCGCGTTCACATCGGCCTCATGGAGCGCGAGGGTGAGATCATCGACGTTGAAAGCGGGCGCGAATTGCGTCCAAACGCCGACGGTCTGCTGACCGCGTGCGAGGATGGTTTGCCAGGTGGGAGTCGCCATAAAAAAGATGGGTAAAGATGAAGGTTTGCCGCGCTCCCGAGGCGGTGCGCCCTGCTTTTAACGCAAACCGCGTGCCACCCGCCGGAGAAAGGGCCGTCCTCTCTGAGGTAAGGCGCAACCCGGCCCACCCCGCCGCTCTCCCGAGGCCGCCCTTCTCATCTTTGCGACCGTCCTCTCAAAACCTTGGCGTTCCCCGCCCATTCCCGAGCTCCGCCTTTTTGCTCGAAAACCCCGCCTTCTCAAAAGGCGAGTCATTCGAGCGAAAAGGCGCGCCCCTCGCGCAAAAAGGCGGGCTCCGGGAGCACGACTGCCGCATTTGGGAGACACCGCCGCGCCGCCACCGGACGCCCCGGAATGCCGAAACCCAGGCACCCCTGTTGAGAACCACCTGCCAACCCGCCGGCGCCCCCTTTTTTTGCGTCCGAACACGGCTCTGCGGTGTGGCGCAGCCCCACCCCATGATTAAAGCTCCGCTTTGTCTCTTGGGCAGATACTGCCTGATCAGCCCATTGGTGTTTTCATTGCTGCCTCGTTTCCAGGCGTGGGGCGGCGTCGCAAAGGAGAACTCTTCGATGGCGGGATTCCCAACCGAGCGAAGCAGCTGCGGTGCAAAAGACACCACTACAGCTCCTGTCACCCAAGTCGCCAGAGTGAGGCATGCGAT
>JAYVRQ010000049.1:0-2600 GCA_043776145.1 Chthoniobacteraceae bacterium | reverse complement strand
TTATCGAGCAGCTTGAGCGCAGGGTTTTCGCCAGTAACCGGAGCCGCATCGGGATCCGCCTTCTTCAGCCAGATCGCCGCCTTCACCCGGTCGCGCGGAACACGCAGCGTCTCCAGGCCGGATCGGAAGCCGAAGTGGCTGGCCGTGGTGGCTTCGATCTCGCCGCGCAATACGTCGCCATTCCTGGCAATCAAGGCATGGCGGGGTGGATCGTCCTTCCGAAATCGCGGCACGGTCAGTGTCTGCATTTTAGTTTCGCCGACGACTTCGGGCACCCAGATGCGGCCCGGTGCCGTGCTGGTCGAAAACTCGGACAACGCCGCGCCAGTCGGTTCGTTTCCAAACACGCCGACGGGCTCGATAATGAGCCCGACTCCCATGCGCTTCTCCTGGGGAATCGGGAACCTTCGCAACAGACTGTCATTGACGCGCAGTTCCACCTGCTTTTCGTCAATCACGAGACGCATGGCCACGGGCTTGCCGGAAGGGATGATGGTTTGCGTTTGATTCTCCCACTGCCCTTCGGAAGTTTCGATGCCTGCCTGGATCCGATTGGAGTAGTAGTAGAGCAGCAGGTTTGCCGACTTGCCGGGCTCGGTGCCAGCGCAGAACAACCGCAGGCGCACCGCCGAATAATTGCCGCTGGAAACAAACGTGAACTTGATTTCACTGCTTTGCATGGCGGAGGGATGGCCGAACGATGTCTCGGGGTCCATGCTGAGCGAGCCATCCTTAATGCGGACGGTTTTATCGGTGCCTTTGATGACTCGCCATCCCGCATCGGAAAAGCCTTGCAGGTTCGCCTGATTGACGACGCCGAAAAGAATGGCTTCCAGATTCGTGGCAGGCAGTTTCGTGGCCTCGACTATCTTGGATTCAAACTCAACACCCGATCTATCTAGTGACCGCAGTTCGCCAGGCAAAACATCGCCGGTGCTGGTGTAGAAAAGACTCGGGGTGCTCGGAAGTTCCGCATTGGGTGGCAAGGCGCGGTTGATCTCGCCGGCAAACGTCTTCGGGAGAATCGTCGGCTCCACGCCTCCCGCGGGCAGCCAGCGCGGGCGGTCGTCTCCACCGCCGGTCAGCCTTCCGTGGAGCGTGCTCTGCGGAGTCACGAGGGTGTCGAGGCTGGTCAGCGGCGCTTCCGGCGCGGTGCCTTCCGGGGTCGGGACATTGACTAACAACTGTCGCAACCCATCCATTCGCGAAAGCAAAGGTTCTTCGGCAGCAGCCATCCTTAGCGCGGCCTTACCCTCTTTGACTGATTCAATTCTACCCATCAGGATAGTTCCGTCCGCATAGTTTAGACTTACCGGGTTTTCACCCGCCTGGAATGGGTCCGCTGAGAAGTAAACCGCATCCACCGTGGCAAGCGGGAAACTTAGCTCCGAGTCCGATCCGCGCGTTTTCAATGTAACGGACTCCGCAGAGGATTTGGTGATCCGGCCCTCAATGATCCGTCCATCCGCCAATTCCACGCGCGGCTGTTTCACATCGAGTTTGCGGAGCGGTTTTCCATCCCATGCGCGCAGGCGGAGAAATTCGAGCGAGAGATCGCGGCCTTTGTTCCGTAGCAGGACGCCTTCAGTTTTCGCGCCGGTCTGTTCAGTCCATTTCCATTCGGTGAGCAGTTCCCCCGAAGGTGTGAAGACGGCGCAGGTTCGCGCCTGCCTGTCCCAGCAGACACGCAGGGCAATTTCCCTCTCGTCGTCGGAAATCTTGCGGATGGCTTTGAATTGATCGGATACAGTTATCACCAATTCGTCGTCCCAAGTTTCCAAGCGCAGTTGCGCGTCGGTGCCGTCGAGCGAAAGCCGAAAGTCGGGGCGAATCATCGAACGCACCTTGAATTCGAAATCGACCCGTTCAGGAAGGTTCACCCGCAGAAAAGCGGCGCTATTCCAAAAGGGTAGCAACAGCGCGCCTCCCGGCCCCGCTTTCAGCGGCGGTATGGACGTCGCGGGTGTTGAAGACTTCTTCTTGTTGAGGGTTTCGTTTTTGCTGTCCTGAATTTCCCAACCCACGTCACCCACGGGACCGGCGATGGTGAGATTGCCCCCGCGAATCCTGCGCACACTCACTACTTCGGATCGCTTCAATACGGCATCGCCGTGCCGGGCGCTTTTGATCGAAACCGACTTGTCCGTTACCGAGATCAGATTGCCAAGGAGATGGCTGCCATCGCGCAATGCGATGCTGAATGGCTCGGTGACTGGAATTGCCGCCTGCGGAAAGTCGATGCGGTGCAGCGCATCCCAGCGCAGCACGAGCGGGTTCTCGAACATCGGTGTCTTCCACGCGACATCATTGGCGGAAGCCTCGATGATTTCGCCGGACACAGCTTCGCGATTGTTCCAAGTAAGAATTGCCTGCGGCTTGGAAGCAGGCTCGGCATTCACTGCGAACGGAAGCAGCAGGCAAAAGAGGAACGCGCGGCATTTCATCGTTCGTAGATGGGTAGGAACCGATAGTTCAGGGCCAGGGCAAGCAACGACATGCCTGTGCCATACGCGCCGCCGTTAAATGCTCCGTCGTCCCGCTGCAACTCATGCAGTTCCCTCACCTTGGCGGCGTTCCATTTCTGCCAGGCGGCATAGTCT
>JAYVRQ010000048.1:0-8603 GCA_043776145.1 Chthoniobacteraceae bacterium | reverse complement strand
TGTCCGAGTTCATGGGAAAGATGCGTGAACCACGTCCGCCCCGGCGCGACTTTTTGCGAGAGTTCGAGAGCTTCGGGCACGCTCATGTGCGTCGGGTGCGATTGGTGGCGGAGGGCATCGACGATGAGATGCCGCACCCCCGCGATCCGTTCAATCACCGTGTCCGGCACCGTCTTGCAATCGCTGAGATACGCGGCCAGCGCCACGCCGTCGCGCGTGAAAAGGTATCCATTCACGCGGGTGCGGCCGTGCTGCACCGGCAGCGGCGTGAGCGTCGTCCCGCCGAGCGCAAAGTCGCCTTCGACGACATGCGGCAGCGGGCGTACGTAACCCGGCCAGCGGTTCTCGCCGTTGAAGGCGAACGAGAACACGCGCTCCAAATCGTGCATCGTCTCCGCCGACGCATAGACCGGCAAATCGCGCCCGCCAAAACAGAACGGGCGCAGGTCGTCGAAGCCCATGATGTGATCCGTGTGCGAGTGCGTATAGACGACCGCATCGACGCGCCGGATGCGCTCGCGCAGCGCCTGCGTGCGGAAATCCGGCCCCGTATCGACGAGCCACGCGCACTCCGGCGTCTCGACATAAACCGACGCGCGCGTGCGCCGGTCGCGCGGATCGTCGGAAGTGCAAACGCGGCAGTCGCACCCAATCAGCGGCACGCCCTGCGAAGTCCCGGTGCCGAGAAAGGTGATCGAAAAATCTGCCATGCGCGCGATGAGATTGGTGCGGGCGCACGCGGTTGTCGAACGGGGAAATGTCTGAAACCCATTCGGCAATCTGATTGAAGCTGGTGCCGAAGAATTGGCTTCATGTCCCGGAGGGACAGCAGAAATTAGCCGGGGGTGGAGCGAGCCGTGAGCGTAACCCCTGGACCTTCGAGGGAACGGAATTCGCCCCGAAGGCGGCGCGAGAAACATCCGGTACGCTTCTCACGCCTCCTCCGAGGCGCACCGCAGGTGGTGCGGAAGTTCCGGGGGTTCCGCGGCGTCACCCCCGGCTAATTTCTGATGTCCCTCCGGGATATTGCGGTTTCGATTGGGAAACACTCCTGCTAGCCGGCGGGCAACGCGAGTTGCTGGCGGCGAACGGTTCCGAAAGAGCCGCGCGGACAATCTTGCAGGAGTTGCGAACGAAACGGGAGAACAAGGAAGACATTTACCAATGGGACAATCTCGCCGCATTTCTGCCACCGGGCCGGGCGCTGCACTATCCCGGCAGCGATCTGCGTGAAAAGCTCCCCGCGCCTTTGCAGCAGGAGATTCTCGCGTTCCTAAACGAAGCTCTCGCCGAGGATATTCCCTTTCATAAATTGGATGAAAATCTGGCTCTCTTCGCGCGGCTGCAACGCATGGAGACGAAGCCGATTCTCCGGCAACTCCTCAAGCGGCCCTCCCGGATTTACGCTGAGAAGGCGGCGCAAGTGCTGCGCGCGATGAGTGAGGACGTGCCGCCGATTCCACCCGATCCGCCGGTGCGTCTGCGGTTTTTTCTCAATGGCAAACCCTGGCCGGTTCTGGAGATGACCTACGCCATTCCAGCGGAAGAGCCGCTCACGGGCACGAGTGGCTACCTCAAGACCGACGCGGACGGCTTCGCCGAAATCCCGCGCGATTTTTTCCTCAATCCCGCCAACACCGGCACGCGGTTCATCGTTTCGTGCGCTCCGCAAAACGGCAACGTGTGGAACGGGCAAGAATACGAGCGGCCCTGGGTCAGCGCCGAGTGCCCGTTGCCGCGGCGGTTTGACGAAACGGTGCGCGTGGATTTCACCGCCTGCCCGCTGCCGTTGGAAATCGAATACTTCGTCTCACCCGACGGGCCGCCCCGCGTCTCGACACGCATTCGGCTGATGAAAGAAGGCCGGACCGGGCTAAACGATGGGAGTTATCAACTGGATTTCGAGGATGAGGGCTTTGTCGCGCCCGAGCGCCTGACGCTGACCACGCTCCAGCCCGGCCTTTACCGCCTCCTTATCGCCGCGCCCGGCTCCGCGCGCTGGTTCTCCGAGCCCATCGACGTGCAGCCCGGCATGGCTCCGCTCCGCGTAAAGCTGGAGCAAGGGAGCGATCTTTACGCCTCCATTTTTGTGCCGATCAATTCGCGTGGCACCGGCTTGTATCGCCTGTTTCGCGACGGCGAAGATATTTCCGAACGGTATCCAAAGGAAACCTACGACGACAACGGCCCGCTTTTCTCGGGACTTCCAAAAGGCCGGTATCAACTGCGCATTCTCTCGACCCGCGAATACATGGAAAAAAATCAGATCAAGGAGTGGCCGGAGAAAGAGCCCTTTTACACGCGCAACTTGAGGGAAGCCGCTGACTGCGAAGCGGTGGCGGTCGATTTTACGATCGACGAAAAGACGCCCGCGCTGCTCGACCTCGGCCGCATCGAAATCCCGGCCGTGCCCGCGATGCGCGAGAAGGCGGGGGCGCTTCGGCAAATCACACGCGGCCTGTCGGCTGAATGAAAGGCACGCGGTCGCTGACTCCGGGTAGCGCGCGCGTCTCGCGTGCTGGCGAAGGCGTCCCGCCTTCGCGAACTTTCCTGCGCGTTCGCAACACGAGGCGCGTTCATCTTCGCTGCGATCCACATCGAAGAAAGTTGATTGAGACGGGACGCCTCAACCAACACTCGGGACGAGCGTGCTACCCGGAACACGCAGCCGCGCTCGTTCTGAAAATGTCACGCGCTCTTCCCGTCGTCCTTTTCGTCCTCTGCCATTTCCTCCGCCATCTCGCGCGCATCTTCTTTCGACAAAACGTAAAGCGCCTCGGCCCACTCGCTCTCGGGCTGGGGCGGCTGGATTCCCGTGAAGGGCGGGAGGCCGCTGGGTTGCGATTCGCGATCGGGAAAATCGGATGCCGGTCCCGCGGCGGGACGTTTGCGCCAGCGCCCTATCTCCGGCCCGAGGCCAAGCGCGCGCAGGTGCGGCAGCCACGCATTGCTCAGCGCGGGATGAGGGTGCTGCAATTCCCGCCGCGCGTATTTCGCGGCGAGGGCGAGGTGGCGATCTTCGGGCGCGAGGCCGGGGATGTCGTCCGTGGTCGCCACGGAGAGCATGGTGCCAAAGGCGGCGATCCAGCACATCGCGAGTCCCGCGCAAGCGAGGGCGTTGAGGGGAAGGTTCGTGCCGAAATTCACCGCGACGAACAAAGCCGTGCCAAGGCCCCACCACGCGACGGGGATGAGCGGTGCCAGCTTGAAGTCGCGCCAGGCGGGCGTGACGTGGAGCAGAAATGGAATCACGGAAATTCCGAAAGCGATGCCGAGGGAATTGAAGCACAGCCGCCAGTCGCGATCGCCGTGGAAGACGTGGTAGAAAACGAGCGGGACGCCCACGCAAAAGAGCAGAACTTGGAGCGGGGCGAAGACGCGCGCGTGGGGTGACGTGGACACGGCTTTTGGGATCGCGTCCGCGACCGCATCGGTGAGCGTCTCCTCAGGATTGAAGCCCGATTCCGCGTAGTGCTTCGCCAGCACGTCCGTGCCGCTTTCATTGCCGCTCGGGAAAAGCGATTCGATGACCTGCTTTTCGTACGGCTGCATCCCCGCCGGGTTGCGCAGCAGTCGCAGCGAAACTTTTCCATCGCCGTCCTCCGTCGCTGCGGGCTCGGTCTGGATCGAGAGCACGCCGGCATTGCGCATCCGCGCGAGGAAATGCGGGAAGCAGGAAGCCAGGTAATCGTATCCGGTTTTTCGCGCGAGCAGTTCCGGTGGCTGGCGCGCGATGTTTTCCGCGAACCATGCGGCCTCGATCCGCGGCCCTTGCAGCGCGATCTTCCGCACTTCCTTCAGGAGAAAAAAGAGCGACAGGAAAATCGCCGCCGCCACGACCGCAACGATCGAGCCCGCGCGGACGGCGGGCTTCCACATCTCGAACGCGGATGGGCGTCCGGGCGGGAGAAATTCCATGAGCTGCGTGACGCGGTAGCCCTCGGGCAGGCCGCGTCCGAGGTCCACGTCGGGATGCACCTGCCGCCACGCTTCGTCGAATTTCAACGTGTAATTTGTCTCGATGGGACCAGTCGCGGGGAACGCGGGGAACGTGATTTCGTGCTCGTAGCGATAGCGACGCGCGATCTGGCTCCCGGCATCCTGCCACGCGCGGCACGCATCGCGGAAGCGCGCGGGGAATTTCCAAAACTCGCTCCACTCTGCGAAATGCGCGCGCCCGATTGGGATGTCCCACGCGGGATCGAGCGCGTTGCGCAATTCGTATTCGACGCGGAAGACGACCGTCTCGCCATGCCACTCGTTTTCCACCGGCTTGATGCACCATCTCAGCACGCCGTCCGTGAAGTCGTAATGATCCCGCTGATACGGATCGCCTTCGCTCAACTCATGCTCACTGTCCCCATCCTCGCGCACGAACCGCCGCAGCACGATCGCCTGGTCTGGCCCCGTCGAAAGTGGCACTTCGAGCGTGTCCATGTTGCCCTCCAACTTCGCCGCCATCCGCTGCACGATCGTCGCCGTGCCCGCATTGTCGAGATGCGCCGCGACCTCGAATCGCTGCCACGTCTTCTCCCAATTCGCCTCTGCGTTTCCGCAGAGCAAGACGAACAACAGCGCGACTAGGGAACCCGTTTTCACGTTTCCCTCAGCCCGCTCGCGATGGGCAGACGTGCGGCGCGGATCGCGGGGAAGAGGCCGCCGAGCAGGCCGAGCACCGCCGCCCAGACGATCGCGCGCAGCAGCAGTTGCGGCGTGACGGCGAAGGCGAACGTGACCTGGCTGAATGTCTGGAAATTCATCGTCGTCGCGGTGTAGCCGTTGAAGACCACGTATGCGGCGAGTGCGCCGATCGCGCCGCCGCAGAGCGCGAGCACGAGCGATTCGGCGAGCACCGAGAGGACGACCGGCAGCGCGCCGAAGCCGAGCGCGCGCAGCGTGGCGATCTCGCGGGTGCGCGCGGCGACGGCGCTGTACATTGTATTCAGCGCGGCGAAGAGCGCGCCGAGCGCCATCATCGCCGCGATGAAAATGCCGATCGTGTTGATGAATTCGATGATGGCCGTCGATTGCTCCGCGTAGAATTCCGATGAACGCGAGACCTTCACCTTGAGTTGCGGATTGGTCGTCAGCGCGTCCTTGTATTCCTGAAACGCCGCCGCCGAATTCAGCCGCGCATAAACGGACTGAAAGCCGTCTTCGCGATGATACGCGGGCTGGAGCACCGCGGCGTCCGACCAGATTTCCGATTCCGCCACGCCGCCACCCGCCGTGAAAATGCCGACGATGCGCCAGGTGTTCTGGCCCACGCGAATGTCGCGATCGAGATCGAGCCCCGCGAAGGAACGCGCTGCACCCGCTCCGACGATGACTTCATTTTTTCCACTCTCGAAGCGCCGCCCCTGCACCATCTGGATGTTCCCGCGCACATCGAATGCCTGCGACTCGATCCCGCGCAGCGGCACGTTCGCGCTCTTGCCGGTCGAGCGTTTCGGCAGGTCGATGATGACGAAGAGTTCCGCCGACGCGAGCGGCCCCTGCGCATTGCGCGCCACGCCCGGCGCATCGGCGATCACGCGCGCCTCCTCGCGCGTGAGGCCGCTCGACAGCTCGCTGTCCGCGCCGCTGCGCAGCACGATTGCGACATCGGGGGAACCCGAGGCCGTCATCGCGTGGCGAAAGCCTTCCGCGATCGCGAGCACGCCGACGAGCACCGCGACGACGCCCGCGATCCCGATCGCCGCTGTCACCGCCGCGCCCCGGCGTTCAGGGATCGTGCGCAGGCTGAAATGCGCGACCGAAAAAACTTGGGAGAGCCAATTGGTGAAGCCGGACATAAATCGAATCAAGCATTGCGCCGCAGCGCCTCCGCGATGTGCAGCCGCATCGCCTGCACCGCAGGGAAAACACCGGCAATCGCGCCGAGCACGAGCACGATCCCCGCGCCCATCGCGATGTCGCGGCCCGGGATGAACAAGACCGGCAGCATCGACGGGACCGGGCTGCCGCCGAGCGTGAGCACCCACGCGAGCCCGAGCCCGAGCAGCCCGCCGACCAGTGCGAGCACGCACGATTCCAGCAGCACCAGCACGAGCACCAGCCGGTTCGTGAAGCCCATCGCCTTCAACACGCCGATCTCCTCCGTCCGCTCGCGCACGGCCTGTCCCATCGTGTTTCCCGCGACGAGCAGGATGGTGAAAAAGACCGCGCTCATCACCGCCATCATGATCGTCCCGATGTCGCCCATCTGATCCGCGAAGCCCGCCGCCATCGCGGCCTCCGACTCGGCCTTGGTCTCGTACGGCGAATTCGCAAACTCCTCGTCGATCTTCTTCGCGATGGCCGCCGCGTCGTCGGGATTTTTAATGCGCACGCCGAACCAGCCGATCTGCCCTTTCCCGCGCGCGCGGCCTTCATCGAAATAATCATGGCGCAACAGCAGCGTCGTCGTGTCCGTGCCTTTCTTCGCACCCGTGTAGATGCCCACGATTTCCAGATCCCAATGTGACTGCCCCGCCGGCGCGCCCCAGATCGGCGAGGTAAGCGGGACGTGATCGCCGATTTTCCATTTGAATCGGTCCGCCGAGACTTGTCCGACAATCGCGCCGTTCCGCATCTTCAGCCACGCCTGCTTTTGCTCCGCCGGCAAAAGAATCTCGGGATACATATTGAGATGTTTCTCAGGATCGACCGGGATCGTCGCGAGAAAGTTTTTCGGGTCTTGATAGATGCCGCCGAACCACGACTGCCCCGACACCGCATCCACGCCGGGCACATTCGCGATGCGCTGCTCGTAGCTCTGCGGCAGCGACTGGATGATCGAAACCTTGTGCCGCACGATGAGCCGGTCGCGCCCCGCGAGGGTCACGCCCGCGGTGAACGCCGCCTTGATCGCGCAGAGCGCGCCGAAGAGCAAAAACGCGACGAGGATCGAGAGCACCGTGAGCGCCGTGCGCAATTTCTTGCGCTTCAGATTGCTCCAGACGAGGCCGAGGAACTTCATGCCCGAGACTTGCGATGCGGGCCGCATTTTGTCCATGCCGATCTGCTCGCCTTTCTCGAAACCCACGCAAAACTATACACGTTCCCACCATGAAAATCGCCACGCTCATGCTGCTTCTCATCGCCACGCTCGCGCGTGCGCAGGAGCCGCTCGACGACGACCGCGCGGCGGCCCTTGCACAACTGGCGCTCGCGGGCATCGACCAGGAGTTTCCCAACAAACCCGGCGACGTGCTCGCCGCGCCCGAAGACTTGCGCACGCCCAAGGCGATGCACCCGGCTTTTTACGGATGCCTCGACTGGCATTCCTCCGTTCACGGACACTGGATGCTCGTGCGGCTGCTGCGGCTGCATCCCGAAATGAAGAACGCCGCCGACATCCGCGCCCGGCTCGACGCGCACCTCACCGCCGCGAATCTCGAAGTGGAGACGGCCTACTTTGCAGACAAGAAAAACCGCGGCTTCGAGCGGATGTATGGGTGGGCCTGGGCGCTGCGGCTTGCGGCGGAACTGCGCTCATGGAACGATCCCGACGCTGCCCGATGGGTAGCTAACTTTGCTCCGTTGGAAAATAAACTAGTCTCACTGACCAAGGAGTATCTTCCCCGCCTGACCTATCCCATCCGCACCGGCGTCCATCCCGATACAGCCTTCGCACTCGGCCAAATCCATGACTATGCCCGGACGGTGAACGACGGGGAGCTAGCCAGCCTCATCGAAAAACGCGCACGCGATTATTATCTAAAAGACCAAGCCTACCCAGCCGGCTATGAACCTTCGGGCGAAGACTTCTTTTCCCCCGGCCTCAACGAAGCCGATCTCATGCGGCGCGTCCTTCGCGCGGAGGAATTTTCCCGGTGGCTCGCCGGCTTCATGCCCAGCCTGCCGACCGCATGGACCACGCCAGCCGAAGTCAGCGACCTGTCCGATCCGCGCATCGTGCATCTCGTCGGCCTGAACCTCAGCCGCGCCTGGACCCTGCAAGGCATCGCCTCCGCACTTCCTGCGGAAGATCCGCTCCGCAAAACCCTGCATGCCGCGATGCAAACCCACGCCGCCGCCGGTCTGCGCTACGTCTTCAGCGGTCACTATGAAGGCGAGCACTGGCTGGCTACCTTCGCGGTCTATCACCTCACCGCGACCGGCGCGGCGTGGTGAAAGTGGAGCCGGTGAGCAGGCGTGCGCGGAGGCAAGCGGGACGCTCGCGATACGGCAGGCGAAGACGCCCGCGCTACAACGCGGCGCAGACGCCGCTGAGCCGTAGCGCGAGCCTCCGGCTTGTCGTATCGCGGGCGTCCCGCCTGCCTCCGCGCCCGACTACTTTTCGGTTCCACATTTCATCGCACCGCTGTCGGCTGGCGCGAATGTTCTCTGCATCCCTGCGTTAAAAACAAAACCGAACTGCATGGTTCCGGCTAAGCGAGCGGGGTGAAGGTGGATTGGAATGATGCCATGTCGTCTTTCGCCTGTCCCAATTTCCAAGCCGCGATGTCGCGCCGCCATGCGCTGAAAGTGGGCGGCCTCGGCCTCCTCGGGCTCGCGATGCCGGACCTGCTGCGCGCGGAGGCGCTCGCTAAGGCTGATAAAATCAAGGCTCGCGCGAAGTCGGTGATTTTTCTTTTTCAATGGGGCGGGCCTTCGCA
>JAYVRQ010000047.1:0-8611 GCA_043776145.1 Chthoniobacteraceae bacterium | reverse complement strand
GCCGAGGAAAACCTGCGCCGCAGCGAGCGCGAATTGTCAGATTTTTTCGACCATGCGGCGGTGGCCCTGCATTGGGTCGGGCCGGATGGCATCGTGCAGCGCGTGAACGACGCGGAACTCGCGATGCTCGGCTATGCGCGCGAAGAATACGTGGGCCATCCCATCGCGGAGTTTCACGCCTCCGCGCCGGTCATCGGCGACATCCTCACACGGCTCACCGCGGGCGAGACGCTGGCGGATTATCCCGCGCAACTGCGCTGCAAGAACGGCTCGCTGCGCGACGTGCGGATCGACTCCAGCGTGTATTGCGAAGACGGGAAATTTGTCCACACGCGCTGCTTCACGCGCGATGTCACGGAACTCCAGCGCGCCGAAACCGCGCGCGCTCAACTCGCGGCGATCGTCGCCTCGTCCGAGGACGCCATCGTCAGCAAAAATCTGGAGGGCGTGGTGACGAGTTGGAACGCGGGCGCGCAACAGCTCTTCGGCTGGCCGGCGGAGGAGATGATCGGCCAGTCCATCACGCGGATCGTGCCCGCGGACCGGCAGGATGAGGAGCGCGAAATCCTGCGCCGACTGGCTGCGGGCGAGCACCTCGATCATTTTGAAACCATGCGCGTGACCAGGGACGGGCGCTCCATCGCCGTGTCGGTGACGATCTCGCCGATGCGCGATACCGCGGGCGCGATCGTCGGCGCGTCGAAGATCGCGCGCGACATCACGCAGCGAAAGCAGACCGAGGCCGACCTGCTCGCGGCGCGCGATGCCGCCGAGTCCGCGAATCGCGCGAAGGATGAGTTTCTCGCCGCGCTCAGCCACGAGTTGCGCACGCCGCTCACGCCCGTGCTGATGCTCGCGGCGGACATGGAACAGTCGGCGGACTTGCCCGAGGCGGTGCGCCACGACTTCGCGATGATCCGCAAAAATGTGGAACTCGAAGCGCGCATCATCGACGACTTGCTCGACCTCACACGCATCACGCGCGGCAAGCTGGCGCTGCGTTTCGAGACGGTCGAAGTGCATGGCCTCATCGAGCACGCGCTCGCCATTCTCCGCAGTGATCGCGAAGGGAAGCGCATCGCCATCGCGCTCGATCTTGCCGCCGCGCAGCATCACGTTGGCGGCGATGCCGTGCGGTTGCAGCAGGTGTTTTGGAACGTACTCAAGAACGCGATCAAGTTCACGCCGGAAGGCGGGCGGATCGCGATTCGTTCGTGGAATGAGGACGGTCATCTGCGCGTCGCCACGACGGACTCCGGGCTCGGCATCACGGCGGAGGAATTGCCGCGCATCTTCACCGCGTTCGCGCAGGGGCGCGAGGCGGCGGCGGCGCGCTTCGGCGGGCTCGGCCTCGGGCTGTCGATCACCGCGCTCCTGGTGCGCGAGCATCGCGGACGGATATGGGCGGAAAGCGCGGGCCGCGATCGAGGTTCCACCTTTCACCTCGAACTCCCGCTCGCCGCCGCACCCGCGCTCGAGCAAACGCCGATACCTCGGGTGACGCCGCCGACTCCGCGCTCGCTGCGCATCCTGCTCGTCGAAGATCACGAGGACACGCGCGGCATCCTGCAACGCCTGATGACACGCTGGGGTCACACCGTCACCATCGCCGCGACCGTCGCGCAGGCCCGCGAGGAAATCCTGCGCGGCGAGTTCGATTTGCTGCTCAGCGATGTCGGACTTCCAGATGGCACTGGCTACGATGTCATCGCCGCACTGCGCGAAAAATCGCCAGCACCCGCCGTGGCGATGAGCGGCTTCGGCATGGAGGCCGACCTTGCGCGCTCGCACTCCGCAGGCTTCACAGAGCATATCGTGAAGCCTGTTTCAGCCGAGCGCCTGCGCGAGGTGCTCACGCGCTTTGCGGCAGCTTAACCCAGGACGGATAATCTTTCCGCACCGCCTCGATGCACTCCGGGCAGATGCCGTGGGAGAAATCCGTGCCGGTGTGCTCGTGGATGTAGGCGTCGATTTCCTGCCAGTAGTCGCCGTCGTCGCGCACTTTTTTGCAATACATGCAGATCGGCAGCAGGCGCTTGAGCTGGCTTACGAGTTCGAGCGACCTCCGCAGTTCGGCGATGCGTTCCTCGAGGCGGCTTTCGAGCGCCAGCACGCGCTCGCCGCTTTTCATCCGCGCGAGGAGTTGCGCGGTGTCCGCGGGCTTGCCGAGAAAATCATCCGCGCCCGCGGCGAAGGCGGCGAGCAGGTCCGCGGCGGAATCGCGCGCGGTGACCATGATGACGTAGATGTAGCGTTTCAGCGGCATCGCGCGCAGGAGCCGACACACGGCGAGTCCGTCGAGCTTCGGCATTTCCCAATCGAGCAGCACGATGGCGGGTGGGTCCAGTTCCGTGAGAATGTCGAGCGCCGCCTGCCCATCATTCGCGGGAACCGCGGTGTAGCCGTGGCGCTGGAGGAGAAAGATCAGCGCCTTCTGCGTCTTCTCATCATCCTCCGCGACGAGGACGCGCACGGGATGCGGAGGAACTTCGGGTGATGAAGCATTCATTTGAAAATGGAATCGCGCGTCCGTTTCAGGCGGATGCCCGAGACTTGGATCGGGCGAAAAATTTTACGCGGATTGACACGACCACTCCCGGCGCGTCTGGCGAAAACCTTTTCGCAAACCGCAAACCCACAAACCTGAAATCACCATCCACATCCTATGAAACTCAAGACACTCGCCGACCTCTTCCATCAGGAACTCAAAGACCTCTACAGCGCCGAATCGCAACTCGTGAAAGCCCTGCCGAAAATGGCGAAGGCCGCCACGAATGAAGAATTGAAAGCCGGCTTCGAGGAGCATCTCGAAGAAACCAAGGGCCACGTCCAGCGCCTTGAAAAAATCGGCAAGGATCTCGGCCTCACGCTCACCGGCCACAAGTGCAAGGCGATGGAAGGACTCGTCGAAGAAGGCAGCGACATGATCCACGAAGACGCCGAAGACACTGTGCGCGATGCGGGTCTCATCGGCGCTGCACAGCGCGTCGAACATTATGAAATGGCCGGCTATGGCACGGCTCGCGCCCTTGCCACCTGTCTCGGTCACGACGAAGCCGCCGAACTGCTCGGCGAGACGCTCGAAGAAGAAAGAGCGACTGACGAAAAGCTCACCGAACTCGCCGAGAGCGCGATCAACGCCGAAGCCGCCGAAGCGCCACAAGCCGGCGACTAGCCACTCCGGGAGCGCGGCGGCGGCACGGGTTTCTGCTTCCGCGCAGGCCGTGGCGATTGTTGCCTGATCGCTGGCCACGCCGCGCGCGCTCCCCCTCGATTTCTGTGATACCGCAAAACAACGGGGCGGGCGTGCGGGGGATGTTAAAAATCCTTCGCCCGCCCCATTTTTACTTTTTTTGAATTCCCGTCCGAAAATGCCAGGCAACATTTCCGAACCCGGCATTGAAGCGCGTACGCCGAACTCCATCATGTGAAGCTCCCGCCGAATTCCAAGATCAAGGGGGGCTTCGCCATCACGCATCCGTGGGTCACGACCTGCGTGCTCGCGGTGCTCGGCGCGCTGCTGAATCAATATCTGTCCGTCGTAAATAACAGTCGGCTGACTTTTATGCTGCTGTGGCCCGCCGTGGTGGTGGGCGGATTTCTGGAAGGGTTTTGGGCGGCGCTGGCGGCGGCGGTGATCGGCGCGGTGGCGCTCATCGTCTGGCATCCTGAGATGACCGACGGACGCACCGTGCTCGAACTCGGTTCGGTCGGATTGTTTCTCGTTCTCGCCGCGCTGCTCGGCGGGATGTTTCAACGCCTGCACCGGCTCCGCGGCGCGGCCACCGAGCCGCTGATCCCGCCGCCGTCGGAGCGCATGACGTGGCGCGCGTGGTCGGCCCTCGTCGCCGCACTCGCCGCCGCGCTCGCGCTCAGTTTTCTGCTGAATGCTCCGCTCAACAATCGCGTGCCGTTCATCTTCATGTATCCGGTGATCGCGATGGCGGGCTATCTCGGCGGCTGGCGTCCGGCGGTGCTGACGGGGGTGATCGCCGCCGTGGTGCTCTACATCTGGCATCCGGCACTACTGATCGGCGAACCGCAGTCGGCGGTTCTTTGCACGATCTTTCTCCTCGTCACGAGTCTCATGGGCTGGCTCTCCGAAGAGCTGCACCGCTCGCGCCGCGCGGCCCGCGCGGGAGCCGCCGCGCTGCGCGATCTGCCGGAGGCGCAGGCGCGTTTCGCCGCCATCGCGCAGACCAGCCCGGATGCGCTGTGGATCTGGGATCGGAATGTGCGGCGCGTCGTTTTCATCAGCCGCGCGTGCGAAAAACTCACCGGCCTCGCGCCGAACGAAATGCGTGCGCAGACGCAGGCCGACCTCGAAGCGCAGGTCCACGCGCACGATCAGCCGCTGCTCGACGAGGCCATGAAAACGCTCGCCGCCGCGCCGAGTGGGCAGACGATCGAATACGAATACCGCCACCGGCATCGCGACGGTTCGTGGCGCTGGCTGCGGAATCGTGCGGGCGTCTTCGCGCGCAATGCGGACGGCGCGGTCGCGCAAATTTTCGGCCACAGCGAAGACGTGAGCGAACGCCGTGAGATGACCGAGCAACTCGCCCAGCGCGCCGAAGAACTCGGCCGCATCGCCGCCGAGCGGGAGGCCCTGCTCGAAGGCGAACGCGCCGCGCGCAGCGAGGCCGAGCGCGCGAACCGGCTGAAGGATGAATTTCTCGCCACCGTCTCGCACGAATTGCGCACGCCGCTCACGGCGATGCTCGGCTGGACGGCGATGCTCGCCGAAGACGCGAAGGACGAGGAGCTGCGGCAGGGTCTCGAAGTCATCAGCCGCAACGCCAAGGCGCAGCGGCAGCTCATCGAGGACTTGCTGGATATGAGCCGGATCATGTCCGGGAAGATGCGCGTCGAGCCGCAGCCCGTCCTGCTCGGGCAGGTCGTGGGCGCGGCCATCGAGACGGTGACGCACGCGGCGGAGGCGCGCGGCGTGACGCTGCTGTCGCAGATCGAAAATTGCGGCGAGCCCGTCCAGGCCGACGCGAACCGGCTTCAGCAAATCGTTTGGAACCTGCTCACCAACGCCGTGAAATTCACGCCCGCCGGCGGCCAGGTCTGCATCCGCGCGCAGTGCGCGGGAAGCGAGGCGAGGCTCATCGTCACCGACACGGGCCAGGGCATGGCTCCCGAATTCGTGCCGCACGTCTTCGAGCGTTTCCGTCAGGAAGACGGCGCGACCACGCGCAAAGCCGGTGGCCTCGGCCTCGGTCTCGCCATCGTGAAACATCTCGTCGAGCTGCACGGCGGCACCATCACCGCGCACAGCGATGGGTTGGGAAAAGGCTCCGTTTTCACCGTGATCCTCCCGCAGCACAGCACACGCACCGCTTCGCGCTTCCCCCGATCCGCCGAAACAAATCCCGCTGAGGTATCGCGCACGGCGCTCGCGGGTCGGCGTCTGCTCGTCATCGACGACGAAGCGGACACGCGCACCTATCTTCATCGCGTGCTCACCGAACGCGGCGCGCAAGTCATCGTCGCCGCGAATGCCGCCGACGGCCTGCACCGCGCCATCGACGAAAAGCCCGAGGCCATCGTCTGCGACATCTCGATGCCCGGTGAGGACGGCTACGCCTTCATCCGCAATCTGCGCCGCGCGAACGACCCCAACGTGCGCGCGACCCGCACTGCCGCGCTGACTGCGCTGGCCCGCGGCGAAGACCGCCAGCGCGCTCTGGATGCTGGCTTCGATGAACATTGCGCAAAGCCCGTCGAGCCTGCGGAGCTACTCGCGTTAGTCCAGCGCCTGCTGTCATCGAAGCGGGAGTAGGCAGAGTGTTCCAAGGTGTGGGTGCGGAACAGGGATACTCTGCGGTGTCGTCGCGCTGGGAACGCCAACGGCGTTCTGTCCTCCAGCCCAGGGTTGCCGCAACCCTGGGAACCTTTGCAAAATGCGACCAACCCCAACGGGGTTGTGTCCACTTCGCGCTCACTCGGCCATAACCCCGTTGGGGTTGTTTGCCGGTGATTCGGATAACCCAGGGTTGCGGCAACCCTGGGCTGTAAGACATGACCCCGTTGGGGTCGGCAGATGCGCGTAATGCCCAAAAAAACTAAGCCGCCTCCAGCGAAGCGCCGGAGACGGCTCGTTTGTTTCCCCCCCGGGAAAGATGGAAGTTAGTCTGCCGTGCGTTTGACCGCTTCGCCGCGGCGCACCCGTTCGTAAGCGGCGCGCGCAGCTTCCCGCGCTTCATCCCAGCGCAGCGGATAAGTGCTCATGTTATTCTCCATCGTGGCAGGCTTCGAGTTAGCCGGGTTCGTGGATGTTACCGGATAGGTGGACATGTTATTTTGCATGGTTCCCGGCGTCGTTTCCTCGGGCGTGGTTGGCGGAGCGAACTTGGCAGCATCGGCTTCCGACTTCTGCGGCCCGCCTTCGTATTCCATGCGCAGATCAGCCTCGCGATCCTCGAAGGTCTTCCCTTCGCGATAGCCCGTGTAGCCGGTGCGGTAGGCAGGTGCATAAGCATCGAAGGGCTGTTCGCCGCCAGCATATTTTTGTTCGGCATGATGCTCGCGCCAGTAGGCATCCTCGGCGCTAGGGTCGATGGATTCGGCCACGCTCTTGCCCGCGAGTCCCCCGGCGACTGCGCCGATGACGGCCCCCACGGCAGTCCCGATGGGACCGGCGAGCGAACCGATGGCCGCGCCCGTCGCGCCGCCCGCTGCCGCACCGACTCCGGTGCCCACGGGATGAGCGCCGGGTTCGCCTGTGATGGGATCGGGATGGGTATCGAGACTAGGTGTGGATGTCTGAGGTGTTTGAGTAGGCATATGGGATGGAGTTAGAGGTTTTCTATGGCAGCGCATGAATCGCGCAGTGGTGAAATGCAGCGGGTCAGGACCATGCCCGAACCGCGCATCGGTGTGAATTTACTTTTGGTCGCGGGTTTCCTTCGCGGCTTCCTTGAGCGCATTGGCTTTGCGTTCGCCTTCGATGCGGATGGCTTCAGCCGATCGGTCCACATTCTTCTTGGTGTCTTCAGTCGCATCGGCGGCGCGCTCGGCATTTTTCTTCGCGGCCTTGGCCTGGTCTTCCAGGCTGTCCGCTCGATTTTCGAGAGCGTCTTTGCGCGCCTGCTCCTCCTTTGAGTCGCAGGCGGTTAATGCGAGGCCGAAGGCGGCGGTGATCATGAGGGATGGGATGCTTTTCATGCCCCACACATCGCTGCTGATCCGACCGCTGGTTGTGTGGATTTGCAGATTAGTCGAAAACTAAATCCGCCCCATCAGCACGAGGATGAGCACGATCAACAACACGAGACCCAGGCCGCCGCTCGGACCGTAACCCCAGCGGGTGCTATGCGGCCAGGTGGGTAATGCGCCAACGAGAAGTAACACGAGGATGATAAGAAGAATTGTGGACATAAGTTTGGTCTTTCTGTCCGTAATTCGCGCGCCGTGGTGAAAGTGGGTGTTTAATCCTTTCGCATTGTTTGCGACCCGGCAGATGCGGCTTGGATTTCGCGCGTCCGGCCGCAGCATGGCGTGCAATGAACTTCATCCCATGCGTGTCCTGATTCTTTCCGCCAGCGCGGGCACCGGCCATGTGCGTTGCGGCGATGCCTTGCAAAAAGCCTTTGCCGCCGAGCCGCGCGTCGAGCGCGTGGCGCACGAGGACGCGCTGCGCTTCACCAACAAAATCTTCCGCGACTTTTACTCGAAGCTCTACATGCAGCTCGTCCGCGATGCGCCGTCGGTTCTTGGCTGGGTGTATCGCGCCACCGACGAGCCGTGGAAAGGCGAGACGGCGCGCGTGCAACTCGACCGGCTGAACACGCGGCCGCTCGTGAGATACATCGCCGAGTTCGCGCCGGACGCGGTGGTCTGCACGCACTTCATGCCGGCGGGAATTATCGGGCATCTCATCGAGCGCGGCGATTTGCGGACGCATCTTTCCATCGTGGTCACGGACCTCGACTGCCACGCGATGTGGCTCTCGCGCGTCTTCCATCGCTACTTCGTGGCGATCGGGGAAACGAAGGCGCATCTCGAAGCGATCGGCATTCCCGCCGGGCGCGTGAGCGTCACCGGCATTCCCATCGACGCCGTGTTTTCGGAAAACGTAGATGCGGCGGAAGTCAGGCAGCGCCTTGGTTTGCGGGCGGATCGCCCGACGCTGCTGCTCTCCGCCGGCGCGCTCGGCGTGGGGCCGACGGAAGTCGTCGTGAAGCGTCTGCTCGAACTGCCACCAGAGATTCAGAGCATCGTCATCTGCGGACGCAGCGAAGAATTGCAAACGCGCATTCGCGAACTGGTCAACGATGCCACCGATCGTTTTGCCGTGATCGGCTACAGCGATCGGATGCACGAACTGATGCGCAGCGCCGACCTTTTCATCGGCAAACCCGGCGGGCTCACGACGAGCGAGGCGCTCGCGTGCGGACTGCCGATGTGCGTCGTGTCGCCGATTCCCGGACAGGAGGAGCGCAACAGCGATCACTTACTCGAAGAAGGCGCGGCAATCCGCGTGAACGAACTCACCACGCTGCCGTGGAAAGTCTCGCGTCTCCTAGCCGAGCCGGAGCGCCTCGCGCGGATGCGCTCTGCCGCTCTCGCGATGGGTCGCCCGCACGCCGCGCGCGAGGTGGTT
>JAYVRQ010000046.1:0-2604 GCA_043776145.1 Chthoniobacteraceae bacterium | reverse complement strand
CGCGGATCATTTTTCTCACTCGGGTTGGTTTCATCCCATCCTTGGATCAGTTCCACCCGCACTTGTACATCAATTTAATTCGTGAACACTGCCTAGGGTTCGTCCTGCGGCCAGATCGCCAGCCTGTCCTCGAACTCCGCAAACTCCCTTGCGGTGAGGAGGTCGTTGTCAAGAAGTGCGACGAGGATTTTCCGCCGTCCGCGCGAGCGGAGGTCTGCAAATTTTTCCCGCAGAACGCGCCCGAGTGAGGTAAATCCCCACATGCCGCCGACCACGGCGATGGATACGGTATAGTAATGCTGCTGTGTGAAGAACCAGATCACTGCGCCGAGCGGTGCGCCGACAAGAGCTGCGCCAAAAATCTCCGCGAGCCACAAGCCGTTCATCGGGCGCAGAAGGATGCGGAATTTCTCCGCCCGATGGCGGTCATATTCCTTCTCATTCACGAGGCCGCTGATGTGCAGTTCTTCCAGTTCCCGAAGCGAGGTGAGCGTCTGCTCGCCGCTCCGGGAGAGGATCGCCGACTGCGGCATGCATTGTTGTGCGTGAGTCATGGGAGTCGCTTTTGCAAAGCGATTCCTGTGCCCTGAGCGGTCTCTGCTACTCCTTCGGAGTCGAGGCGGGCTGGCGGGTTTGCTCGACGCGGGGCTTCACATCCCAGGCAGTCATCCATCGTTCGCCGGTGCGACGGTAACCTCTTTTCTCCAAGTCCTTCTCCATCTCGGCGAGGTGCGCTGCACCGTAAAAAATTCCGAGGTTCTTTCGGCCTGCAGCAACTTCGTGATCAAAGACTTCGAGAGCCTTCCGGTTGCGTTCGGTGATGATGACAGTGCCGCCGTCGTGCTTTTCCATCTCAGCAACGACGTCGCCTGCCGACGCGAGTTGGCGAGCCATCGCGACTTTTAATCCGCTGGAATCGCCGAGCAGGGCGAGGAGAAGCTGACTGCCTTTTGGTTCCGCCTTGCGATCCGAACCGACCTCGAGCTGCGCCTCGATCGCCTTTCGCATGAGATCAATGAAGGATTCGCCCTTGTCCGCTTGGAGTTGCACGAATTCATCCATGCTCACGTCGGCGTGGACGAAGTTCTTCGTGTGATAGTCAATGCCCTCGATCTGGTGCTGAAAGTGAAAGTAGGTTCCGAGTCCGTGCATCATCGTGCTGATGATTTTGAAAGCGGGACTGCGCTCCTTTTCCGAAGGAGCCTCGCCTTCGTCCGGTGGAAATTCTCCCTGCTTCAGCGGCGCCCGCGGTGACTTGCCGGCGACCGCCTTCTTGGGTTCGTCCGTGATGTCCGCCTTCATCTTCTGGCCGTCCACGAGTTCGAAAAGGAGCCTTTCGTAGCCGGCGAAAAGCGTTGTGAGAGCCTTGTAGTATTCCGGATCGGCGACATGCACAGCACCGATCAGTTCCACCTGCACGTCCCCCTTTTTTAGCGTGACGACCGCCGTCTCCAGTTTGCCGCGCTTGTCGTCACCGGCGTAGCGGACGTATTCGCGCTTGGCCGCTTCGCGCGATTTTGCCGCAGGTGCCCCGGCTGCATTTGCTGTGTGGAAAAAAAGCGCCTGAACTGCGAGGAGGATGCGTAGCAGGGGATGAATCATGCACCGCGATGGATAGCAGGCTTCACGCGAGCCGCGAGGGAATTTACGACGTTGCAACGCAGTGCCGCGACCGTTCTACTCCGCGCCCATGACCCGACTTTTTGCCGCGCTCTCCATTGCGGCAGCACTTTCCGCCTGCTCTGCGCCGAAGGAACCGCTGCGGCAGATCCCCATCGCCCACGCCAATGTGGTGCCGCTTGCGTTGACCGATGAGTTTGCATTTTCAAAGGTCACCAAGTTCCTCAACGACCCGCTTTACATGAAGCCGACGGAGGACGCGATGCTCCAGTTCGAGCGTGCGCGCGTGAACTACGGCGCGATCACTGCGGTGGATTTCATCGAGCGTCGGGGCTATTATTTCAACGTGTGGTGGAGCGCGAAGCGGCGGGCGGAAATCACCGTGCGGCTCGAATATCGTCAGGAAAAATTGGGCGCGCATGTGCAGGCCAAGGAAGTGCGTTTCTCATCCGCGATTGGCTCGCATGAGACGAAATTCACAGTCATCGGCGACGAGTACAAGGAAAATGGAAAGATCAACGCATGGCGTCTGTTGCTGATCGAAAATGGCCGCGCTGTCGGACTTTACCAATCGTTCCTGTGGAATTGACAGAAAGCGTGGACTGCGAATCTCACCGGTGGATTTGACCGCCGGTGCATTCGATGCGATGAATCCACTAAGATATTATCATGAGCCAACATGCTACGATTTTTGCGGATACCGAGAGTTGCCCCGAAGTGTGGATCCGGATCGAGGGCAGGGGATCGTTTGAAAACAGTCCGGCGTTGAGTGAGTTTTCCCGAAAACTCATTAGTGAAGGCCGTCGGCAGTTCGTCGTGGATTTGAAAAATTGTTCGGCGATGGATTCTACTTTCATGGGCATCCTCGCCAGTCTGGCCATCCGCCTGAAGGATTCCGGCGGTGGCGACCTATGGGTGGTGAACCGCAATGAGCGTAACGCCGGACTCCTCGCCGGACTCGGCATTGACACGCTGTTTTCCGAC
>JAYVRQ010000045.1:0-2605 GCA_043776145.1 Chthoniobacteraceae bacterium | reverse complement strand
ACAGGATGCGCTCGCGTCCCGAAAACTCCGCGACATTTTCCCCGAATAACTCGACCGAACCGCGCTCCGCATCGAGCAGCCCGGCGATGACAGAGAGCAGCGTCGTCTTCCCGCAGCCGCTCGGCCCCACGATGAAAGTAAGCCGACCAACTCGCGCGTTAAAATTCACGCCCCGCAGCACCTCGATGCGCGCGGTTTCCTCGCCGAAAGATTTCCAAACATCGTGGCAGGCGACCGCGAGATTCATGCGCGGAAGACGGCGGCGGGTTCGAGCACGAGCACGCGCCGAATGCTCAGCAGGCTCGACGCGATCACGACGAAGAAAATGCACACCCCCGTGAGCGCCACATTTTGCCACGGCATTATCATCCCGCGCGCGGCGGTGAAACTTTTCGCCATCAAATCGAAGAACGCCGCCGCGAGTCCGGTGCCGATCGCGAACCCGACGACGCCGACCATCGCGGCTTGCAGCAGGATCATGCCGACGAGCCGCCAGTCCGTCACGCCGATGGCCTTGAGCGCGGCGAATTGTTTCAAATTCTCGATGGTGAAAAGGTAAAACGTCTGTCCCGCGACGACCGCGCCGACGAAAATCGCGATAGCGATGGTGATGCCGAAGTTCACCGGAATCCCGGTGTGGAGCAGCGTGTAGCGGATGCAGTCCCACACGAACTCATCGCTCGTCCGCGCGCGCAGCCCGGTGTGCGCGGCGATGCGCCAGGTGAGTTCCTCCGGCGTGATGCCCGCCTGCGGTCGCGCGAGCACGAAGCCCATCTGACTGCGCTCGAGGCCCTGAAAATTCACCGCCACGCTGTAGCGCGTGTGGATCAGCGGGAAGCTGATGAACGTCGCCGCCGCGTCCGAAATTCCCACGATGCGGACGAGGTGATCGTTGAGTTGCAGCGCGCGCCCGAGCCGCAGCGGCTCGCCGGGATAAAGCAGTTCGTAGCCGGCTTTATCGACGACGATCGAATCCGGCTCGCGCAGCCGCTCCCATGAACCGAGCACCATTTTTCGCGGCGCGCCCACGAGCGTCACGTCGTCGAGCCCGAGCACGGAGGTCTGCGCAAAGCGGCCCGCCTCCGTGCGCGCGACGGGCGCGCCCTTGAAAAGCCGCACCGCCCACTCGACGCCGGGCACGCCGCGCACGCGCGTGAGGTCCGTGTCCTTCAGCGTTTTCGACTCCTCGAAATACTGCGTGTCCGCGTCCATCACCCACACTTCCGCATCCGTGACATCGGCGATGCGCGCGCCCGTCCGTTTCAGGATGCCGACGAAAATCGAAGTCTGGTTTTCCAGTAGGAACGTCGAGAACGCGATGGCGAACACGAGGCCGAGATACTTGCCGCTGTCGCCGGTGAGCATTCGGAGCGCGACGAAGTTCATGCGTGCGCGCGGACGATCTGCTTCGCGCCGGCGAGCGAGAAGGCGTGAATGTGTTCGACGAGCGCGTCGATGGACGGCGGCTTGTCTTTGAACTTCGGTGCGAGCGCCTCGATCAGCGGACGATGATGCACGTAGAAAAGGCACTGCCCGACGATGCTCAGGCCGAGCATCGTCATTCGCTCCTCGTTTAGTCCGCCCGCGCCGAGATCCTTGAGAATCTTGCGGAGCGTCGCGGCCTGCGGGCGCGTCGCCTCCTCAATCAAGCCCGCGAGCGCGCCGGTCGGCTCCGTCATCTCGCGGGCCATCAGGACGCCGTGCCACTTCGGACGCTTCGGATGCAGCAGGCGGCGGAGGAACCAATCGATGAACGCGCGCAGCCGCACAGAAGGCGCACCCTCTTCAAAACTGCACGGCCCGCCAAGTTCGATGGCTGCACAGTGACACTCGCGCAGCACGGCGGCGTAAAGCTCCGCCTTGTCGCGAAAATGGTAATTGATCGCCGCGACATTCACCCGCGCGCGCTCGGTGATCTGCCGGACGGTCGCGCGGTGAAACCCATGCTCGGCAAACACTTCACCCGCCGCTTCGAGCAGACGGTGGGTTGTGACAGGAGCAGGTGTCGGTTCGGCGGTGGGCGGCATTTAAACAGTTGTTTCAAATGCGAGTATGAAGCAGGTGTTTGGCCTGGCAAGGAAAGGTTTAGGGTTTTCGATGCACTATGTCCGCGGTTCAAAAGGAAGCGCGTGGCAGAGTATTCCGGGTAGCACGCTCGTCCCGAGCGTTGGTTTTGGCGTCCCGCCAAAACGAACTTTCCTGACGCATCGTTGCAATTCAGGTGAACGAAATCTGAAGCGACGCGGTTTGGAAGTTCGCGAAGGCGGGACGCCTTCGCCAACTCCCGAGACGGGCGTGCTACCCGGAATCGCAGCGCGCGCGTCTGAACTTTACCGCCGCGGGCGCGGCGCGGGCGGCGCCGCCGGAGCCTGCGGCTCGCGATCCTTGTAAAATACAGGGCCGGAGCGCCGCATGTTCGCGATCAGCGCGCGCAGATTCTCCGCCGTCTGCCGGTCCGAAAGCAGCATCCCCAGCGCACCCTGGCCGTTGTTTGCCTTGTCGAACAGGCTCTTCCCGGAATCCACCAAGCCTTTCGCGGAGTCCATCGTCCTGCCCGCGTTCGCGGCGACTTTTTGAAACTCCGCGATCGTTTTTTTGAACTCCG
>JAYVRQ010000044.1:0-8655 GCA_043776145.1 Chthoniobacteraceae bacterium | reverse complement strand
ACCGGCACCGGCCTCGTGCCGCCGAATGAATTCACGCTCGCGCACGGCGACGAGATCGCGATCACGATCGCATCAGTCGGCACGCTGCGGAATGTGGTCGGATGAACTTGGCCTGCGTATGGACAAGGCGACGTTTTCAAGCCGATTACAGAATGCCAGCGATTTCACCGGTGACGTCACTATAGAATTCGCGAGCAACCATATCCCAAATTCATACCGCTATCTTGTTAGCTTGAATCGCTCTTGCGACACAAACCTCAGTCCGGGCGAACATATTTTTCCGGACGATGTAGATCCGGTTGCTCCGCTTACTTCTGGAGAGGTCGTTGAGCTTCTTTGCCGCGACAACCGCGTTCCCGAGTGGATCGATATTTGGGTCGAGCGCGCCGATGCAGAACATTGCTACATGCGGCTCTTGTGCTGTGGGCGGTACACCGACAACGAGGCATATCTCTATCACAAGGAGACTGGGATTCCACCATTCAACGGCAAAAGTCCTCCGCTTCCTCCGCGCTGGTCGAAAGAGCAAGGGAGATTCGATCTGAATTCCCGTCCGAAATATTCTTGGTGACGTGCGTTTGCCAACCCGGAGGGTTGCCGGAAATTAGCCGGTGGTGGAGCGAGTCTGCGAGCGAGAACCACCGGATCATGTGGACAAACGGAACGCGCCCCGGAGGGGGCGCCGGAAATCGTGGGCGGGCGTTTTCCCGCGCCCCCTCCGGGGCGCATCGCATCGTATGCGGATGATCCGGTGGTTCTCGCTGCGCTCCACCACCGGCTAATTTCCGTGACGCCTCCGGCGTCCAAATTTTGCTACGCGCTCCAGCCGCGTCCTCGTTCGCTCCGCGGTCAATTTTCCTGTTCTGAAACCAGCAGCCGCACGACTTCCGACGCCGCGACGAAGCCGAATGTGCCGGTGATAAACGTCGCCGCGCCGAAGCCGCTCGCGCAGTCCATGCGCAGGCTTTCGCCTTTCTCGGGCTCGGGGCCGCACATGCCGTCGTGGTGCGGATAGACGGGCAATTCCGCCGTGAAGACACACGGCACGCCCATTGGTTTCGCGAGGCCGTCCCGGCCTTCGGGCCAGCCGTGTTCGCGGCGCAGTTGACGGCGTACCTGGCGCAGCAACTCGTCGTTCCCCGGCCACGACATCTCTTGAACCGCTCTCAAGTGTGTATTGGAAGTGTGTCGCCAGTTCCGAAAGGCCGGGTTTTGACGCTGAAGCGCAGAGTGAATAGAGAGTTTCGCAGAGGGATTTTCATTATTCCTCGGCGTGCCTCTCACTCCGCTTCTGCGCCTCTGCGTTGAGAAGAGGACTTCGAATACATCCGCCTCGAAAATTGTCCGCGATCCGCGGCGATTGAGCGCCGCTTTCACTTCACGATATCGTCGGGGGTGAAGAGCTTTCTGTCCGGCCCGGCGGAGCGGATCTCCATGATCGCTCCGGAGACCGGATGGAAAAAGTAAGGCGTCCCGAAGAGGTCGAGCAGTTCGCCTGCGTCGTTCAGCGTGATGCTCTCGCGGGCTAGAAATTTTGCACCGGTGGGATTTTTCCCAGCGAGTGCGCGGGTGATCTCGGGATTGCTGCCGACCGGATTTTCCCCGAAGGCCGCGCGGTATTTGCGCACAGTGCCCTGGATGCGCAGCACTTCGTTTTCGGGAGTCTTGTCGGAGGGAGGTGGCGCGAGTGATTCCGGTGGCAGCGGTCTTGCGGCCTGTTCGGCGCGATACTCCTGCATCGTATTAAAGCGCGGCGCATCGGTGATTGGCCGTGGGTTGATTCCGAGGGGCGGAGCCTTCGTTGCCGTGGCGTTTGCTGAGGCTGACGACGCGTCCTTTTTCTCCAGAACAACTGCGGGCGCGTCCTGCGTCGCGGGTATCGCTGCGACATCCTTCGAGGGTGATGGCGAATGCGAGCCGCGCCAAACCGTGACCAACAGAACCACCAGCAGCACCGCACATGCGACGACGGCTGCGTTACGTTTGTTCGCCATGGGCTGGGAAAATGGCGAGGTCAGTTCATGAACCCAAGGTCAGGCGTCGCGAAGCGGCCAAGATTCGGGAACACCGTGAGCATGTCGCTCCCGGCGCTGAGACTCGGGTTCACGCCGAACCATTTCGCCAGCGTCGCGCCGTACTCGTCCACGCTCGTGCTCGGGATCCAGCGACCGTATCCGGTGTCGTCCGGGCCATCCACGCTGAGCACGGGGAATCTTCCGTACACGTTGCCGCCGCGCACATCGCCGCCCATCACGAGGTGGTGCCCGCCCCAGCCGTGGTCGGAGCCTGCGCCATTCGTGGTGAAGGTGCGCCCGAAATCGGATGCGGTGAAAGAGGTCACGGAATTCTGAACGCCCAGCTCCACTGTGGCATTGTAAAATGCGCTCATCGCGCCGCTCACGTTGGCGAGCAACTGGGGCTGATCGGTGAGTTCGTGATCGTGCGTGTCGAAGCCGCCTGTCGCGACAAAGTAGATCTGCCGCCGCATCCCGAGCGTCGAGCGGACGGCGATGAGCTGTGCGACCATTTTGAGCTGATCGGCAAGGTAGGAGTTGGCGGGGAACTGCGTGGTCAGCGTCGAGGCGGAGGCGAGTGCGCTGGTGACGAGATCGTTGTTGTCAATCGCACGCCGGGTGACGGCTCCGAAGGCGCGCTCGAAGAGATTCGTGTAGGGCAGATTCACGATGTTGTTGTAGGCGACGTAGCTCGGGTCCGTCGTTCCATTGAAGCCGCTGAGCCCGATGCTGCCGTAGGTCGAGACGCCGTATTGCGAGACGGAATTTCCGACTTCAAAGACATTGCTGCCCGAGACGGAAATGCTCATCGAGATTGCGTTCGCATTGTTCAGTGTGTGCAGCAGGTCAGCCATGCGTCCGCCCCAGCCAGTGCGGTTCGGACTGCCCGGCAGCGAAGTCTGCCACTGCATCTGCTGATCCTCGTGGGAGAAAAGTTGCGGCGGGAGCTGCACCGAGCCGTTCAGGTAAGTGGTGCGCGTGACCGGTGCCGCGAGCGATCCGACATTTGAAACGAGCGCGAGCTTTCCCTGATTATAGATGTCGCGGAGCTGCGGGACGGAGGGATGAAGCGCGTAGTCGCGGCCGTCATTCACGAGGTCGTTGATCGGCAAAATATTCGCCTGCGGGATCGCGAGGATGCCGCGGAGATTCGAATACGCCGCGTAGCTCGCCGCATCGCGCGGGATGAGCAGGTTCGCCGAGTCGTTCCCGCCGTAGAGGAAGACGCACACTAGCGCCTTGAAGTCGCCGGGCTGAATGCCGCCTGACGGCGCTTGCGCCGCGGCATTGATGGCTCTCAGATTCCAGATCGTCGAGGCGATGCCGAGATTGCCGACTGCGGCGCACGCGGCACGCTGGAGAAATTTCCTGCGGGGGATGAGGGGCGGGTTCATGGGGTTTTATTTTTGCACGCAAAACTCGGGCGACGTGGCGAGAAGCTGCACGGCGGTTTGCGCGCGTCCCAGCGGATAGCCCGCGGGTTGCGCGGTGACGGCGTTGATGAGCTGCGTGCGGAGGCCCGAGGACATCTGCCCGGCGAGCATCAGCGTGTTCAGGCTGTCCACGAGTGCGGCGGGGTTCGATGCGAATGCGACCTGCGCCGTGAGGTCGAGGCCGATCGAGGAGGGATACGTGGAGGTTCTCGGGGCGGAGATTCGATCGCGGATGTTGTTCGACGAGGCGATCGCGGTCGTGTCCGTGGTGATCTGATATTCGGGGCTCATCAGCCCGGCGGTGGCGAGCTCGCCGGAGAGGCTGAAGAACGGCGAGAAGAAATTGAACACGCTCGGCGCATCGAGGAAGGCCTGGCCGAAATCCGGCGAGAGATTGTAAGTGGAGAGCTGGAACCGGTTGTTGTAGGCGCGGGCATTGAAGGCGCGATAGACGGTGGCCACGCGGACCATCGGCTCGCGCTGCTTGCCGAAGTTTGGATTTGTGAGCGAGGTCGCGCTGCGCGCCTCGTAGTCGAGCAGGATAGCTTTGATCACCGCCTTCATGTCGCCGCGCATGCCGCTGCCGTTGTTCGCAAATTTCTTCGCGACACGGTAGATGTAAGCGGGGCTGGGATTGCTCGTGACGAGGCGCTGGATGAGCGAGCGCGCGATGAATGGGCCGCAGTTCTGGTGGTTGAAAAGTGCGTCGTGCGCGTCCTTCAGATCCTGCTCGCCGGTCTGTCCCGGCGGGAGGATGAGTCCGTCGAGCATTCGCTTCGACGCCGGGTCGTGGTGCGCGGGCACGAGCTTCATCGGCTGCCGAAAGTTTTCCTGCACGTAGTCCCATTGCAGCCCGTCCTGCGAGAAATTCCATCCCGTGAACACGGTCGAAAAACCGATCACCTCGGACTGTCCGTAAGTCGGGATCGGCTTCGCATTGCCGTCGAGGACGATCGTGCCGTCGGGGTTCAGCTTCACGAGCCCGATCGTGAAAAGCTGCATCACTTCGCGGCCGTAGTTTTCGTTCGGCACGGTTCCGGTCACGGGGTTCGCCTTGTCGTTTTCGAGCATGTCGAGATAGACGCCCATCGCCGGCGAGAGCGTGACGGCTTCGAGCAGATCGCGGAAATTGCCAAAACCATTTCGCAGCAGCGTGTCGGCGTAGCCGCTCAGTGCGTACGGCGTGGCGATGCCGCCATCCTGATCCGAGATCACCATCAGCTCGGAAAAGGCGAACGCCACGCGTTGCCTGAGCTGATCGGGAGCCGTTACCGCGGTTTTCCAAAACGCCTCCTGCGTGGTGTCGCGGCTGATGGGCTGCCCGCTCGAAAGCACATTGTCCACGACCGCCGAGTGAAAATTCACGGGCATCGCGAACTGCGCATCAATCCACGCAGCGTAGCCATCGCGCTGCACGATCGCGATGTCCGCGGCGGTCGGGCCGAAGGTCGCCTGCGTGAGAAATCGCGCCGCCTCGTTCGCGGTCGGGAGTGTTGTCGGCAGCGGTGGCGGATCGGCTGGCGGAGTGAAGGTGCCGGTCGCGACGGCCCGTCCGAGCTGGCCGCGCAATTCGCCGGACGGATTCGCCGCGGTGACGACGCTGGCATACATGCTCCCCGATTTCAGAATCGAAACGGCGGATGTGGGAATCTGCCAGAGGTACGTGCCGTCCGACTGCGGCGCGATGGCAAGGAGATTTACCAGCACCGGGCCTGTCTGCGCGATGGTTGCCGGGCCGCGCAGATTCAGCGCAGTCGCCGCACCACTGAGGCCGCTGGTGTTCACCGTCACGACCGCGAGACTTTCATCCTGCGACAGGCGCAGCGACACGATGCCCGATGCGGAATTTGCGATACCCGATTCCCGATTCATCGGTGCGAAAAAAAGCGTCGTGAGGCCGGGCGGGCTGTACGGCGCGGTGTATGCGGTGAGCACGCTGCCGGGCACGACTTCCGAAGGTTGCGTCCCCGTCTGCCCCGGCTTGAGCCAGCCGACGGCGAGGTGATCGCCATAGCCGTACTCGCGCACGCGCGCCTCGAAATAATACCGCTGCCCCATCGTCAGCGCGATGAGGCCGGACTTTTGCTCCGCGTATTTGTTCCACTCCAGATAGTTCGTGTAGTTGTTCGAGTAGCAGCGGCGCACGAGGTTCGCTGGCTGGTCGTTCGTCGAGAGCGAGAAGTCCGAGACGTCATCCGCCGCGACCCAGAATGTGTAGTTTCCCGTCGTCGGCGCGGTGATGTATCCGCGAATGCGCCCGCCATAATAGTCGCCCACATCCGTCCCCGTATCGAGCGAGGTCAGCATCCGCAGTCTCGCTGCCGGCGTGGTGAAAGGCACATCGTCGAGCCCCATGTAGCCGTCGTAAACGTCCCATATTTCCTCCACCACCTGCCCGGCGACGGGCAGCGGCGTCAGCATCACCGTCGCACTCGCGGGACTGCCGAGTCCGTATGCAGTGCCCGGTGAAAGGGCTACGGTCACCGTCTTCTGAGTCGTGATGGTCGCACTCGGTTTGAGGGTCACCCCGACATCCGCGACATTGACTCCGAGCGGAAAACTCACCGAGCCGGTCAGCGCGGTGTAGTCTGTGTTTGCCACCGCAGTTCCGGTCACGGAGTAGGGCACCGTGATGGGATTGAGATTCCCGGCGCGGGTGAAGCGCAGCGTCGCCGTGTCGCCGAATGCCTTGGTGGCGTTTGCATCGGTGGACGCGACGGTGATCGTGTTTGTTGCGGCGAGCATGTTCAGGATCACCTGCCTGTCGCCGAGGCCGGTGTTGAAAGTGTCGGGCCGGAACGGATCGAATCCAAGCTGCCGCTCCTCCCAGTCGTTCACCCCGTCGCCGTCGGAATCAAAATCCGTCACCACGAGGCGGAAGTATTGTTTGACGCTGCTACCCATTCCGAAAACAGCCGTCATGTCGCTGCCGTCGCTGAGCATGACCGAGCCGAGATTCGACCACGAGGCGGCATTCGCCAGCGTGTCGGATGTCTGCACGCGATACGCTTTTCCGGCCACGGATTTCCACGTCAGCGTGACCGCCCCGTTCTGCATCAGCACGGTGGGAGTGGGCGGACGCGAAGTCGCATCCTGCGGGTTCGTGCCGGCGACGGCTTCCTGATAGTTCAGCGCGCCGTCGGAGTCTGCGTCGTCGTTCGGGTTCAGGCCGGAGACGCCGTTCTTCAATTCCCAGATGTCGCTGAGCCCGTTTCCATTTTCATCAATGAATGCCGCGTGCGTGATGCCGCACGGCACGAGGGCCGAGATGAGGATCAGTAATGTTTTTCTGATGATGCTCTGGCGACCGGATCGGATTCCCATTCGGGAAAAGAAGCGGGCGCGGGACGGCGGGAAATCGTCGCCAGCCTTGGGGCAGTGAAAAAGGGGATGCTGAGGGGGGCAGCAGGGTGGCTTCATTCGCACACTTTGCCGGTGTGACTCGGACAATGCAAAGGACAGGGCCGTTAGAATCCCTGCGTGACCAAAAATTAATTGCCGCCGGGCTTCTTGGCTGTGTCGGAGTGCCGCTGCTCCGTCATCCGCATCGCGACAAAGTACAGCACGCACACGAGCACGATGCCGATGATGATCCAGAGTGCATCGTGCTTCACCGCGTGAATCAGACTGCCGATGTCCACGCCGATGCCCGATTGGAGCGCCGAGAGTTCGCGAGCGTCGAGCTTTGCGCCCACGCGTCCGCCGAGCCATGCGAGGATTCCGCACCAGATCGCCGAGCCGAAGATCGTCAGTGCGCTGAAGCGCGCGAAATTCATTTTGATGATTCCCGCCGGGATCGAAATGAGGTGCCGGATCACCGGCAGGAGGCGGGCGAAGAAAATCCCGCCAGTCTCGTAGTGGTGCATGAAGCGCTCGGCGCGCGCGACTTTCTTCGGCGGCAGGAAGACGTAGTCGCCGTAGCGCGCGATGAACGGGCGACCCATGAACCGCGCGACGAGATATGTGATCGCCGACCCGAGCCACGATCCGAATGTGCCCGCGATCACCAGGCCCTCCAGTGACATGTGCCCGCCGTGCGCCGCGAGGATTGCTGCGGGAGGAATGACGACTTCGCTCGGCACGGGGAAAATGGAACTCTCCATCGCCATCAGGATGATGACGCCGACATAGCCCCAGTCGTGGACCCAGTGAAACCAGACTTCGATCAGGTGTTGCAACATTGGGCTTCGGTCTAGGCAGGCGAGGGGATCGCGGCAAGAAGCAACGTAGATGGATGGCGAATGACGGATGCGAGATCGCGCGGCGGCACGGTGCTCTGGTGGCTGCGACGCCCTCGTCGCAACATGGTTAGGAGGCGCCCTCGGCTCCGGACTCGCCCCGCGACGAGGCGTCGCGGGAACATGTTGTGACGAGGGCGTCGCAGCCACACTACGCCCGCGTCGTTCGTCATTCGGCATTCGACATTTTCCTCCGCACCGTCTCACTTCGCGCACCTGCATGACCCTCCTCCGCCTTCTCCTCGCACTCTGCCTCGCCGCCGCCACCGCGCGCGCTGCGGATCGCAAGCCGAACATCATTTTTCTCCTCGCCGATGATCTCGGCTACGGCGATCTCGGTTGCTTCGGGCAGAAAAAAATCAAGACGCCGAACATTGATCGCCTCGCCGCCGAGGGCATGAAGCTCACGCAGCACTACGCGGGCAACAACGTGTGCGCGCCGTCGCGTTGCGTGCTGATGACGGGAAAGCATCCGGGCCATGCATTCATCCGCGACAACCGGCAGGCGAAGGCATTCGATCCGAAATGGGACGAGGGCCAGACGCCGGTGCCCGCGGGCGAACTCACGTTCCCGCTCACGCTGAAAAAGGCCGGCTACACGCTCGGCGGATTTGGAAAGTGGGGCCTCGGCCCTGTCGGCTCGACGGGCGATCCGCTGAAGCAGGGCTTTGATCGTTTCTTCGGCTACAACTGCCAGGCCGTCGCACACAATTACTACCCGACGCACCTCTGGGACAACGACAAGCAGCGCGCGCTGGATAATCCAAAATTCTCCGCGCACCAAAAGCTCGGCGAGGGCGCGAATGCGGATTCCTCCGAGACTTACGCAAAATTCTCGGGCAACGAATACGCGCCCGATCTCATCAGCGTCGAGGCGCGTGAGTTCATTGAGGAAAACAAGGAACGTCCATTTTTCCTGTACTATCCGACGACCGTGCCGCACCTCGCACTGCAAGTGCCGGAGGATTC
>JAYVRQ010000043.1:0-8663 GCA_043776145.1 Chthoniobacteraceae bacterium | reverse complement strand
GGACCGGAAAGTCGAAGCCAACGCTTCCGACTGTCCCCACATCGCGGTCACCCGTGGCCGCAGGCTTGAGGCCGGCACCCGTCGTATAGCTGCCGGGGACGAAGCCAGATCCGGCTCCAGCGGTGAGACTAGTCAAGGCATTGGTTTGCCCCACGCCAATAATCAGGCTTGGGTCGAAACCGCCTGTCGTCTTCAGACGATAAAATTCAGAGTCTTCGGGAAAGGCACCGACGCCGGTCGTGCTGTTCACGAGTTGGTAATAAAAATCCAGGGCGACTGCGGCAGTCGGGTCGCGATCGACCACCAGCGTGCGCAACGTCCCGGTCGCGAACGGAGTCGGCAGTGCGTTATCGACAAAAGGACTGTCGAGAATCGCGAGCACGGTGCCCGTCAATCCCGCGGTATTCGCATCAAGCGTCACGCCCGGCGTTTCATTGGTCGGGCTCGGCAGATTGGCGAAGGCGGCTTGGCTGTTCGCTGTCGCGAGGAGTGAAATGGATCCTGCAAGAGCAAGAACTCGGATGGTGGTGGTCATCGTTGGAATGGTCATATGTTTTTTGATTTGGCCTGGTTTGGGTTTCGCACGGGCTGACAAATTCTGCATTCTCCCCCTCTTTCGAGGTATGCGTGATAAACGCACGGTTTGAGAACGCCGAAAAAGTAGAAGCCATCGACGATATCGCAAATGGTAATAATCGTTTTTTTGTGTCCGCCTCCGTCTTACAAAAAGATCCGGTTTCATCACATTCCCCCTCCGAAACGCATCCAAGCTTCCACCGAAAATGGTGGAGGTATGGGGATTCGAACCCCAGGCCTCGTCATTGCGAACGACGCGCTCTACCAACTGAGCTATACCCCCAAATTTCAGGAAGGAGCGGACATAAGACGAATCTTCTGAAATCGTCAACCCTGTGTCTCGGCTTTTCCAAAGCCCCGCCCAGCGCCTTGCCAGCGCGCTCCGCCGCCGCTAGCGTCGCGTCCCTTTATGAGCAAGACCGCATCCCACCCCACCAAAAAATCCGCCGCAGGTGCCGACATCCACCGCCAGCACTCGAAGCTCGTCGTCGAGGGCTACGAGCGCGCGGCCTCGCGGGCCATGCTGCACGCGGTTGGGTTCACGCGCTCGGATTTCAAAAAATCGCAGATCGGCATCGCCTCGACGTGGGGCATGGTGACGCCGTGCAACATGCACATCGACGGACTCGCACGGCAGGCCGAGGCGGGCGCGAACAGCGCGGGCGGGAAGGCGGTCATCTTTAATACGATTACGATTTCCGACGGCATCTCGATGGGGACCGAGGGGATGAAATACTCGCTCGTCTCGCGCGAGGTCATCGCGGATTCCATCGAGACGGTGATGGGCTGCGAAGGCTTCGACGGGCTCGTGGCCATCGGCGGGTGCGACAAGAACATGCCCGGCTGCCTCATCGCCATCGCGCGGCTGAACCGGCCCGCGGTCTTCGTCTATGGCGGCACGATCCTGCCGGGCTGCATCGGTGGAATCCTTGCGGGGAAGCGGCTGCGCAAGGATCGCGCGGAACTGCTCGGCGAGAAAAAACTCGACGTTGTTTCCTGCTTCGAGGCCGTCGGTCAGCACGCGAACGGCCAGCTCGACGACCGCGAACTCGCGCTCATCGAGGAGCAGGCCATCCCCGGCGCGGGCTCGTGCGGGGGAATGTACACCGCGAACACGATGGCGAGCGCGGTCGAGGCGCTCGGCATGTCGCTCCCCAATTCCTCCGCGCAAAACGCCGTCTCGCGCGAAAAACAAATGGACGCGCGCGCCGCCGGAGCCGCCGTTCACGACTTGCTAAAGCGCGGCATCCGCCCGCTTGACATAATGACGCGCGAAGCCTTCGAGAACGCCATCACCGTCGTCATCGCGCTCGGCGGCTCGACCAACGCCGTCCTGCATCTGCTCGCGATGGCGCACTCCGCAAACGTGAAGCTCGAACTCGACGACTTCACCCGCATCGGCCAGCGCGTCCCTGTCCTCGCCGACCTCAAACCCAGCGGCAAATACCTCATGTCCGAACTCGTCTCGATCGGTGGCCAGACCCCGCTGATGAAGATGCTCCTCGAAGCCGGCCTCCTGCACGGCGACTGCCTCACCGTCACCGGCAAAACCGTCGCGCAAAACCTCAAATCCGTGAAGCCCTACCCCAAAGGCCAGGACGTCATCCGCCCCCTCAGCGACCCCATCAAGCGCGACTCCCACCTCGTCATCCTCTACGGAAACCTCGCCCCCGACGGCGCGGTCGCGAAAATCTCCGGCAAAGAAGGACTCACCTTTTCCGGCAAGGCGCTCGTCTTTGAAAACGAGCAGGACGCCCTCGCCGCGATCCTCGATGGCCGGGTGAAAAAGGGACACGTCATCGTCATCCGCCACGAAGGCCCCGTCGGCGGCCCCGGAATGCGCGAGATGCTTTCACCGACTTCCGCCGTCATGGGCAAAGGGCTCGGGAAAGACGTCGCGCTCATCACCGACGGACGATTTTCCGGCGGCTCCCACGGCTTCGTCGTCGGCCACATCACGCCCGAAGCTGCGCTCGGCGGCCCGCTCGCCATCGTGAAAAACGGCGACCCCATCACCATCGACGCCGAGAAGCGCGTGCTGAATCTCGGCATCCACGCCGCTGAAATCAGAGTACGCCTCGCGAAATGGAAAGCGCCCAAATCCACCTACACCCGCGGTGTCCTCGCGAAGTATGCGAAGTGCGTGAGCACCGCCAGCCAGGGCGCGGTCACGGATTAGTCGTTGCGGGTAATCTGCGGATGATTTCGCGCATTGCCCAGCAGACGAAAGCATGCATGGTCAAGCCATGTTTCCCCGGCTCGTGTTCCCAGCTGTTTTCACGGCGCTCACCCTACTTTTCCCGAGAATTTCCGCAGGACAGGGAAACGATGCGCTCGCCAATCGCGTGACGCTCGGCGGCGCGAGTGCGTCCGCGATTTCCACCACGCAGCCAGCGACACGCGAGCCGGGCGAGCCCGCTCACGGCGGGAATCCATCCAGCGGTTCGCTTTGGTGGAGCTGGACGGCACCCGCGACGGGAGTGGCAAATTTCAGTTCGTTCGCGAGCACGTTTTACTCGTATTCCTACCCGAGCCAGGGGCCGGGGATCGCGATTTATGCGGGGGACTCGCTGACGGGACTCACGGAAATCGGCAGCACGAACAATAACACATACGGCCCGTCCTATTACGATCCGACCATCGTCGATACCGGCAGCTCGCTGAATGTCCCGGTCGTCGGGGGCACCACTTATCAAATCGCGCTCGCGGGTTATTCCCCGGAATCGCCGCGCGTCGTCTTGAGCATCAATCGCGCGCCGACAATCCTTTCCGATGCGTTTGCGACGGGAGTGCTCGGGCAGTCTTTCGCGTATCTCGTGCAGGCGAGCAACGCGCCGGGGAGCTACGCTGCGACGGGGCTGCCGCTCGGCTTGAGTCTCAATTCCCACACCGGCGAAATTTTCGGAACGCCGCTGCAAACCGGGACGTTTTCCATCGCGCTGGCGGCGGTAAATTCCGGCGGCACCGGGACGGCCACGCTGACGCTGCGGGTGGCTGCGACGAGCCCGCCGGTCGTGCCTGCCGCGCCGGTCTTTAATGGCGCGGCGTCGGCCAGCGGCACGATCGGTGTGTCGTTCTATTATTACGTGTCCACGTTCGGCGATGTGGCGAGTTACAGCGTCACGGGGTTGCCGGCGGGGCTGAATTTCAGTTTCTCAGACAAATACATCCGGGGCACGCCGGGGATCGCGGGAGTCTTCCCGGTGAACATCTCGGCGACCAATGCGGCGGGGACTTCCACCGAAATCGTGATGCTGGTGATCGACAGCGCCCCGCCCGTTCCAGTCATCACGAGCAACGTCGCCGCGAGCGGAACCGTGGGCGCTTCTTTCCTTTATTACATTTCGGCAAGCGATTCGCCGACGAGCTACGGCGTGGCGAATCTCCCGCCCGGTCTCGCGCTCGGCTCGCCGTATTACATCTCGGGAACACCGACGACCGCTGGCACTTTCACGGTGCCGATTTCCGCGACGAATTCCAGCGGCACCGGCAGCGCGCTTTTGACGATCACGATCGCTCCGGCGCTGCCTCTCGCGCCCGTCCTGCTCATCACGAGCAGCGCCTCCGCCGCGGGCGTGATCGGCACGGCGTTCACCTACGCGATCGAGGCGGGGAGCACGGCGACGACTTTCACCGCGAGCGGCCTGCCGCCGGGCCTCAGCGTGAATCCGCAGAGCGGCTACATCACGGGCGTTCCCGCGGCATCCGGCGCATTCACCGCGATGCTCACGGCGGGAGACGGCGCGGCCACGGTCAGTGCGGCGGTGAAATTCACGATTACGGCGACGGCGGTAAATGCGGGGAGCAGTCCGAGCCTTGTCATCGCGAGCAGTGCCGGCGCGCTCGGCTACGTTGGGTCGTCGTTTTCTTACACGACGTATCTCGATTCCACTTCGCACTTTTATTCCACCTCATTTTCGGCCAGCGGCCTGCCGCCCGGCCTTGCCATCGACTACCTCGGTCGTATCACCGGCACACCGACCGTGGTCGGGACGTATCCGGTGAATTTGTCGGTGTCGAGTTCTTCACCGGGTTACCCGACTGAGACTGGTTCGGCAGTCGTCACGATTCGCATCCTTTCCACCGCTCCCGCTCCGACCACCGTTCCGCTCATCATCGGCAGCGCGACCGCGTCCGGCACGGTCGGTTCGTCGTTCATCTATTCGATCGAGACAACCGGCGGCACCGCGGGTTACGCCGCGAGCGGCCTGCCCGCGGGACTCAGCGTGAATGCGACCTCCGGCACGATCTCCGGCACGCCCACCGAGCCGGGTATTTTCCCCGTGACGCTGACCGCGACGAACGCCATCGGATCGAGCAACGCCACGCTCGTCCTCCGCATCGACGCAGTGCCCGCGCCGCCCGCCATCACGAGCTATGCGAACGCATCCGGAACGGTGGGCGTCGCGTTCTCGACTTACACAATCTCCTCGAGCCCGTCGGCGACGAGTTACTCCGCGACGAATCTGCCGCCGGGCCTGACCGCCAGCGCCACCGGGCAGACGATCAGCGGCACCCCGACCGCGGCGGGCATTTTCCTCGTGTCGATTTCCGCCAGCAACGTGGGCGGCACGGCCGATGGCACGCTGACGATCACCATCGCCGCCGCCCGGCCAGCGCCGGAGATTTCATCGTCGATGGCTGCGGCGGGTCAGATCGGCTCGTCGTTCAGCTATTCCATCTCCGCGTCGAACTCGCCGACGACTTACAGCGCGGACAGTCTTCCCGCCGGATTGAGCCTCAATACGACGACAGGGCAGATCAGCGGCACGCCGACAGGCGCGGGCATTTTCAGCATCCCGCTTTCCGCGACCAATGCGAGCGGCACCGGCACGGCGACGCTCACCCTCACCCTCACGAGCGCGGCAACGGGTCTGCCGCCCGTCATTTCGTGCGCGGCCACCGCCTCGGGAACGACCGGCACCGCCTTCAATTTTTCACTCACCGCCACGAACGCGCCGACGACTTTCACCGCGTCGAATCTTCCGCCCGGCCTCGGCGTGAATGCCACGACCGGCGCGATCACCGGCACGCCCACGAGCGCCGGAATTTTCAGCGTTCCATTCTCGGCGGGAAATGCGGGCGGCACCGCGAATGCGACGCTCACCATTTCCATCGCGAATCCCGCCGCGCCGCTCCCGCCCGTGATCTCCAGCAGCGCGGCGGCGCGCGGCCTCGTCGGCGCGGCGTTCACCCACACGATCATCGCGACGAATTCGCCGACGAATTTCACCGCCTCGAATCTCCCGGCGGGACTGAGTGTGAATGCCGTGTCGGGCGTGATTTCGGGAACGCCGACCGCCGCGGGCCTGCGGAGCGTCGCCATCTCCGCGACCAACGCGGGTGGCACGACGAACGCCGTGCTGACGCTGGACATTTCCGCCGCGCCGCAGGAGCCGCCGGTCATCGCCAGCAGCGCCGGAGTCATCGGGCAAACCGGCGAGCCATTCTATTACGCGATCACGGCCAGCAACGCGCCCGCTTCATTTTCCGCGACTCCGCTGCCGGCGGGCCTCACGCTCGATGCGGCCACGGGCATCATCACCGGCACGCCCACCGCCACGTCGAGCACGCTGATTCCCATCACGGCCACGAACTCCGCCGGCACGGGCAGCGCCACGGTTCGGTTCGCGATGATCGGCAGCGCGCTCGCCCAGCGCATCTCCAGCAGCGCCGCCGCCGCGGCGACGGTCGGCACCGCGTTCAGCTACACGATCACCGCCACCCGGTCGCCGACCTCCTTCAGCGCCAGCGGCCTGCCAGCGGGGCTCGCGTTGAATGCGGTCACCGGCACGATCAGCGGTGTGCCCACGACGGCGGGGACATTTTCCGTCACGGTTTCGGCGCTCACCAGCGGCGGTACGGCGAGCGGTGTCGTCCGCATTTTCGTCGGAGCCGCGAGCCCGGCGGTGCCGATCATCTCGAGCCCGGCGGGCGTGAATGCTTATGTCGATACCCAATTCGGCTACCGCATCGCGGCCAGTAATTCTCCGGCGAGTTTCGCCGCCACGGGACTGCCCGCCGGTCTCTCGCTCAATGCCGCGACCGGCTGGATTTCCGGCGCACCGGCCACGGCGGGAACGTTCACCGTTTCGCTGTCCGCGATCAATGGCTCCGGCACCGGCACGGCATCGTTGAAGATCGTGGTCTCGGCCAGTTTGCAGACTCTGCAAATCACGAGCAGCGCCGCCCGGCGGGGATTTACCGGCACGCCTTTCACCTATAATCTGACGTCCACCGGCTCCGTATTTTCGTTCACACCCTCCGGGCTTCCGCCCGGACTTCTCTTCAGCAATTTTTCAAGGGCCATCACGGGAACGCCGACCACGGAAGGGCTCTATGCGGTCACGATTTCCGCATCCACGAGTTCGGGAACGGTGACGTTCATCATCGCGATTTCAATATCCACCGAACCGCTTTTGCCGCCGATCGTCTCCAGCCCCGCTTCCGCCGTCGGCTACCTCGGGGCGGATTTTCTCTACACTGCCGCAGCGACCAATTTTCCAACGACCTTCTCCGCGACGAATCTGCCGCCCGGTCTTGTCATCGACTCCGCGAGCGGCCTCATCTCCGGCCGGCCCACCGCGTCCGGCAATTTCGCCGTTGCGCTTTCCGCCACCAACGCGCTCGGTCAGGGCACCGCGACGGTGACGTTCGTAATCAGCACCGTGCCGCCTGCGCCGCGCATCACGAATGCGGCAGCCATGCCGGTGATCGTCGGCACCAAAGGCGTGATCTTGAAAATCACCGCGACGAACAGCCCCGGCCAGTTCACCGCGACGGGTCTTCCGCCGGGCCTGAGCCTTGATCCGGTGTCGGGCGTCATTTCCGGCACGGCCACGACCGAGGGAATTTACGCGGCGCAAGTCACTGCATCCAACGTCACGGGCACCGCGAGTGCGACGATCACTTTCACCATCGCGCGGCTCGCGATCCCGGTGTTCTCGGGCTCTGCGTCGAGTTCGGGAATCGTGGGAGTTTCCTACAGCCGCACCATCTCCGCGTCCGGCAGCCCCGTTTTTTCAGCGACCGGATTGCCAGCCGGGTTGGTGATAAGTCCCTCCGGCACCATCGGCGGAACACCCGCCGTGGCCGGTGTCTTCCCGGTGCAAATTTCCGCGACGAATTCCGGCGGAACCGCGAGCGCCATTCACACGCTGCTCATCGCCGCAGCCCCCGGCCTGCCTTCGATCACCAGCGCCGCGGTGACTGCGCGCGGTGAGGTTGGCACTTCGTTTTCCTACTACTTTTCCACCACGAGTTCTGGCAACGGGAACGTGGTGACACTTACCGCAACCGGTTTGCCTCCGGGGTTGAATCTGAGCAGTAACAGTTACTTGTTCGGGACGCCGGCCACTGCGGGGACGTATCCCGTGACATTTTCCGCAACGAATGCTGCGGGCACGACGTCTGTGCTCGCGACCATCGTCATCGCTCCGACCCCGCCGCCTGCGATCACGAGCGCGCTTGGTGCCCCCGGATATTTGCATCAAAGTTTCAGCTACACGATCACCGCGAGTCACGCGCCCACGGCTTTCAGCGCGAGCGGACTGCCGCCGGGATTGAGCGTGAATGCGGGCTCCGGCGTCATCTCGGGTTCGCCGACCGCGACGGGCGACTACCTCGCCACCGTCAGCGCCGCGAATGGCGCGGGCGTGGGAAGCGCGCAAATTCGTTTCGCCATCCGCCCGGATTCGACTGCCACTCCCACGATCACCAGCGCCGCCGCCGCCACGGCTTACTCGGACATTTTCTATCGCTACAACGTGGCGGCTCCGTTCTCCTACTCGATCACCGCGACGGGTTTTCCGACCAGTTTCACCGCCACGGGATTGCCGCCCGGCCTGAGCCTGAATCCCTGGACCGGCGCGATTCGCGGAGCGCCCATCACGCCCGGAATTTTCCAGGTGCCGATCTCCGCCACGGGCGCGGCGGGCACCGCCACCGGCGTGCTCACCGTCGTCCTGCCAGTCAGCATTCCCACGCTGTCCGGCAGTGCGAGCATCCTCGGCCATGTCGGCACTGCGCTGGGCATCTACCTCTCGTCGGATCATTCGGGTTTCAGTTCCATCACCGTGAACCCATTT
>JAYVRQ010000042.1:0-2622 GCA_043776145.1 Chthoniobacteraceae bacterium | reverse complement strand
ACCGGATCGCCAGATTTCTCGGCGAGCGCGCGGTTCTTCGCGTATTTCGCGTCGAGCGCCGCGGCTTCGTCGCCGGTGAGGATCGGCGGGTAGTCGCTCGTCTTGATGACCTTCGCGCCGGCTTGCAGCTTTCCCCAGTCGCCGTTGGCGCTGTTGAAAATGAGTCCGCCGTAGCCGCCTTCGTGAGAAGGCGGGCTGGCTTTCTGCTCGTTGCTCTTGCTCTCACCATCCTTCGGCGGGAGTGCCTGCCGATTCACGTCGGCAGCTACGGAACGATCGCTCATCGCACGAATTTCATCGGCGCTACGCTCGCGGTTCCACATCCGCACTTCGCTCAGCGCGCCGCGCGTACCGCCGTTCGCCGAACTCCATGCGATGCGCACGTTCTCGATCTTGTGCGGCGCGGACTTGGTGCCGGTCGCGTTCAGTTCGCCATCCATGTAGATTTTCAAAATGCCATTGGCATCGCGCGTCGCGGCGATGTGCGTCCAGAGGCCGGGCGTGATCGGCTTTTTTGCGACAGCGACATCGCCGAGCGGCGGGAATGCGAAGATGCGCGGGGTCTCGCCGAAGAAGTTGAAATCGAGCTGGCCCGGCGCGCCCGCGATGCCGTCCACGTTTCCGATTTTGCGTTTGTCCGGATCGAGCCGCACCCACGCCTCGATGGTGCAGGGGCCGTCGAGCGTCACGTTCGTCTGCGTCCAAGCGGCTTCGCTGCCGTCGAGCGCGAGCACTGGGCGGAACAGCGCGCCGAGTTTGTCCGTGAGCTTTGCGAGTGCGGGGTCGTTCGCGCCGAGCACGGCCTGCATTCGGTCGAGGATCGAGGCGTCGAGATCGGATGCCTCGAGCTTGCCGTCATTCAGCGCGGAGAGGATCGCGCCCGCGCCGGGCTTCGTCGCCGAGAGCCGCTCCAGCGCGGTGCGGCGCTGCGCTGGCATGAGCTTCGGATAAAGCGAGAGCACGCGCGCGGGCGCATCGGCGGCCTTCGAGCTTGCAAGTGCGGTGAGTGCTTCGTCGCGGAGCAGCGTGTCCGGCGAGGACTCGGCGAGCTTTGCGAAAAGATCGCTCTGGTTGCTGCCGAGCGCAGCGAGCGCACGTAGCGCGGACATTCCTGTCCGCGTCTGCTCCGGCGACGGACTCGCGGTCAAGAGTGTCCGCGTCACATCAGCGAGCGCGCCTTCCGTGGCCGCGAGTTGAAACGCACCCGCGAGCCGGATTCCGAGTTCCATGCCCGCGGCATCCGTGCTCGCGAGGAGCGTGTTCGCCGCGCCGGTGAGGAACGGCGTGAGTTGCTTTGCATCAAGCCGTGTCTTCACCGCGAGGAGCGACTCCAGCGACGCAGCGCCGGTCTTCGGATCGGAAAGAATGGCGCGCAGCGCAGCGCCGACGCCGGGTTCATCAGGAAATTGCGCGAGGCGAAAAATTTCCTCCTGCCCCGGCGGACGCTGGAGTTGTGGCAGCAGCTTCGCCACGCGCGTTGCGCTGGCCCCTGGCTCCAGCGCGAGCGAGGCGAGCAGGCGAGCTTCGGCGGGGAGCTTCGCGGCTTCGGGAGTGTCGAGGAATTTCGCGACGGCTTCAGGATGCTTTTCCAAAAACATCCGCACGAGGTAACGCTCGAACTCGCGGTCGTAGGCTTCGCGGACTTTGATCGGCTTGCCGTTGCGGGTGCTCGGCGCGAGTGGCTCGGCGAGTGGTTCGCGAGCGAGTGAGGTTAGTATTTTCAGCCATTCTGTCGTGTTGCGCGGATATCCGGTTCCAGAAAAATGAAACCCATGGTCCATCGCTGGTCCAACTGTTCGTGCGGCCTCCGCACGAACCTCTGGATCGGAGTCCGACGCGAACGAAAGTAGTTTTTCAAACACGTCCTTTAATTCGATGACTCGGACAGGTTCTGCTTCAGCAGTAAGTCCGTTAGCCGCTACCCGGACAGCTTCTCGCCGAACATTGCGATTCGTGTCGACTAAAATCACAGCTAGCGAGCGGTCAATTTCCCATAATCCTGTGAGTGCCCACAGCGCACCGATGCGGCGAGCCGCAGATTCTTTCACGCTGACTGCGATCTCTCGCAATTTCGGCGCGAGGTCGTTCATGCCGCGATCCACGATGGCCTGCCACGCGAGATGACTCTGCGTGAGTGAATCGCCGCCGAGCTTTGCGATCAGCTCATCGCCGCTCAGCTTCGTGAAGTCCGGCACGTCGAATGGCTGCGCGGCTTTCGCTTTCACGCGCCAGATGCGGCCGCGGGTTTTGTCACGGTCGGGGTGGGTTCGCGGGACTTCGTTGTGCGAGATGATTTTGTTGTACCAGTCCACGATGTAGAGGCAGCCGTCGGGGCCGATGGTGATCGCGACGGGGCGGAACCACGGGTCTTCCGAGACGAGGAAATCGGTCGGCTTGTCGAGTTTCCAATACGGGCCATCGCGGTGCATCTTGATTCCCTGAATGCGGTTTGTGATCGGGTTTGCCACGAGCATCGTCTGCGACTGAGTGCCCAGTGCTCGGTGCTCAGTGCTCAGTGTGGCTGCACCCGCCTTTTCCGACTGAGCACTGAGCACTGAGGACTGAGAACTTTTTGCATCGAGCAACCTCGCCCACGCCTCATCGAGCAGCGCGAGGCCGCTG
>JAYVRQ010000041.1:0-8712 GCA_043776145.1 Chthoniobacteraceae bacterium | reverse complement strand
CGCGCGCATCGTCCTCGCGAGCAGCGGCCAGGTGAATTGGTGGCAGCAGCGCACCGGCCCGTTTCCCATCCACCCGAAAGACCCGACCAGCCCGCGCTCGTGGTACGCCGCGACGAAAATGTTCATGGAGTCGATCGGCCGCGGCTTCGCCGAAATGCACGGCATCAGCGTGATCGTCGCGCGGCTCGGCTGGTGCCCGCGCACGCACGAGCAGGAGGCCGAGATCGCGGCGTCCGAATTGTTTCAGGATGTCTATCTCAGCCCCGGCGATGCGGGCCGCTTTTTCGCCTGCGCCGCCGAAGCGCCCGGCACCGTGCGCCACGCCATCGTCTATGCCGCGAGCCGCCCGCTGCACCGCGCGCGTTTCGACATGGGCAGCGCCGCCGCCCTGCTCGGTTACGAGCCGCAGGAATGCTGGCCGCAGGGAATCGACGCATGAGCAAGCGCCTTCTCCTTCCCATCGTCGCGCTCTTCCTCGCGTGGTGGGCGCTCGCGCATCGCGGCCCCGCGCCGCTGGTCGTCTATTGCGCGCACGATTCGATCTACTCGGAAAAAATCCTGCGCGATTTTGAAAAGCGGACGGGCGTGAAAGTCGCGATCCGTTTCGACACCGAGGCCACCAAATCGCTCGGCCTCACGGAACTGCTCGTGCAGGAAAAAGACGCGCCGCGCTGCGATGTGTTTTGGAACAACGAACTGCTCGGCACGCTCGACCTCGCGGAACGCGCCATCCTTGAGCCATACAAGGGCGCGGGCTGGCAGCGCATCCCGGAAAAATTCCGCGACGCCGATGGCCGCTGGACCGGCTTTGCCGCTAGGATGCGCGTTTTCATTTTCAACCCCGCCAAAGTATCCGCCGACCGAATCCCCGCGCTGCTCGAAGGCGATCTCGCGCGCGTCGCCATCGCGAAGCCGCTCTACGGCACGACGCTCACGCACTACACCGTGCTCTGGCAAATGCTCGGCGCGGAGGGTGTGAAAGCGTGGCGCCGGCAAACGCGCGAGCGCGGCATCGTGGAACTCAACGGCAACGCCGCCGTAAAGGACGCGGTGGCGAACGGCGTCTGCGATCTCGGCTTCACGGACACGGATGATTTTTTTGAAGCAAAGGATGCTGGAAAATCGGTGGCGCTCGCGCCCGTGCGGATAAGCGACATTCCGATCGGGGACGTGCCGCGCATTTCAATGGGTGGTGAGGACTTTTCGGAAGTGATCCAGATTCCGAATACGGTCGCGGTCATCCATGGAACGAAGCGCGAAGCGGACGCGCGGCAGCTCGTCGATTTTCTCCTTTCGGAGGAAACAGAAATTGCGCTCGCGCGCTCCAAGTCGCGGCAAATTCCGCTCGGCCCCGTGCCACCGAATCAAGTGCCCGCAGAGGTTCACGAATTGATGGAATGGATACAGCGTGAAGTCGATCTGACGAGACTCGGAGCGGCGCGTGCCGAGTGCCTCGCGTGGTTGAAGTCGGAGTATTTGCGGTGAGTATCGCCGCGCAAACCGCCTCCGCATTTGTCCGCGCCGCAATCATCGCGGGCGGCGCGGTCGCGGTGTCCGCACGACTGGACGGGATGCGCGGGCGGATGCGCTGGGCACTGCTGCTCGCGCCATTTCTCACGCCGCCGCTGCTCGTCAGCTACGCGTATTCGCGCTACGCACTCGCGCTCGTCGTCGCGCCATGGAGCCATCACGCGGCCTACGCTGCGCTGCTGTTTTTGAAACTGGTGCCCGTCGCCCTCGTCGTCCGCTGGCTCATGCCGTCCCCGCTTTCCGCCGAAGCGCGGCACTGCCACCGCACGCTGGCCGCGCCTTCGTTTTTTGAGCGCGCAAAATTTCATCTGAGAGACGCGGGCGCTTGGTTCGCGGGCGGGCTCGTCTTCCTGCTCGCCTTCGCGGACTTCGAGGTGGCGTCGCTGTGGAGCATCAAGACGTGGACCGTCGCCCTCTTCGACGCACAAACCGGCGGCATGAATCTGCGCGAAACGCTGCGCCGCGCCGCGCTGCCCGTCGGTGTGCAAATCGCCGTGCTCGCGCTGCTGCTGCGCACCACTCGCTCGCCGGTGCGAACCGGATCGCGACGCGACCCCGGTGGAAAATTTGCCTTCGTGTATCTCGCATTCGCGGCGCTCGTCGTCTGCGTGCTTCCGCTGCTCGTCGTCGCGGGCCAGGCGGTGAGGGGCGTTCCCGCGATCACGGAAAATTTCGTTCTCGGAAATGAAATCGGCGTGTCAGTCGTGTTCGCATTCAGTGCAGCGGCGATGGCGGGCGGGTTGGTCGGGGCAACGCGCGCGCTCCCCGGAATCCCCGGCCTCCTCGGTCCTCTGATCGTCGCGCTCCTCGTCCTCGCGCTTTTCCAAACCCCGCCGCTGCGCCCGCTGTACGACACCCCGCTCCCGCTGCTGCTCGCACTCACCATCATCCTGCTCCCGCTCGCGCTCCTGCTCCGTGCGCTCCTTCCCATGCGTCCCATCAGTCCCATGCGCCACATCGCCCGCCAGTTCGGCAGCCGCCGCCTCATCTGGGAACTCGAACACCGGCCCCACCTCGCCGCCTTCGCCCTGCTCTTCTGCTGGGCGTATTTCGATTTCACCGCCTCCTCGATCCTCGCGCCCACCGGCCTCACGCCCGTCTTCGTCCGCCTCCACAATCTCGCCCACTACGGCCAGACCGCCGTCCTTTCCGCGATGATGCTCGCCGCCTTCACCACGCCCGCGCTGCTTCTGCTGTTGACCCTCGCGGCGGGCCGAATCTATGCACGGCGCGATGACCGCTGAATCCCTCTGGTCGCTCGAAGCCGTGTCGCTCGCGCCCGCGCGTCTGCACGCGATCACGCTCGAAATCCCGCGCGGAGTCACCGCCGTGCTCGGCTGGTCAGGCGCGGGAAAAACATCGCTGCTGAATCTCCTCGCCGCTTTCGAGAAGCCGGATGCGGGAAAAATCCGCGGCGCTCCGCGAGTCGCATGGGTGCCGCAAAATGGCGGACTCTGGCCGCATTGCACCGCGCGAGAGCATCTCGAAATCGCGCGCTGCCCCGGCGAAAAAATCGACGCGCTGCTCGCCGCCTTCGATCTCGCGGAAAAAGCCCGCGCGTTTCCCCACGAACTTTCCGAAGGCGAGCAATCGCGCCTCGCCGTCGCCCGCGCACTCGCCGCGACCACCGAGGTGCTCGTGATGGACGAGCCGCTCGTCCACGTCGATCCCGCTCGGGTCGCTAAATACTGGCGCACAATCCGCGAACACCTCGCGCGCACCGGCGCATCGCTCGTCTTCTCCACCCACGAGCCCGAAGCCGCACTGGGCGAGGCCGCGCACGTCATCTGCCTGCGCGAGGGCCGCGTGTTGCACGCCGGGGAAACGCCTGCGCTTTACGAAAACCCACCGACGCCCGAGACGATGGAATGCCTCGGCGCGGGCAACTGGTTCACGCCCGACGAAGCGATGCACTGGCTCGGCATCGAGATTGCCGCCGCGCGCTGCTTTCGCCCGGAGCGCATTGCCATCGAGTGGCGTGCGGACGGCGCGTTCGTCGTCGAATCGGCGCGGTTTTGCGGGTCGATCGCTGAGGTCGAATTGCGCGGTGACGAAAATGGACCGCGATTTTTTTCCCATCGGCCAAGCACCGGAACGCTCCAGGCGGGGGTGCGCGCGACCATCCACCTGCGGACATGAGAAATGTATGCGCAACGGAGCGAGCGATGATGTGGCTGCGCCGCCTCGTGTGCGTTCTCGTTTTTTTGCTCGCGCTACTCGCTGCGTGCGAGCGCACACCGTCCGCAGCCCCGCGCGAATGGCACACCTTCCAACTCCCGCCCGACGGCCCCTCGCTCCCCACGCCGCGCAGCCTCACCACCGGCAATCGCGACGAACTCGCCGTGCTCGACACCGCCGGGCGCGTCACCATTTACCACGCCGACGGCGCGCTGCTGCGGCAGTGGCAGATGCTCGATGTCAGCGTCGGAAAGCCGGAGGGGATCGTCGTGTTGAAAGACGGGCGCGTCGTCGTTTGCGACACGCATTACCACCGCATCGTCTATTTCGATGCGGACGGAAACTGGCTGCGCAACTTCGGCCAGCGCGGCGCGGGGCCGGGCGAGTTCGAGTATCCCGTCGGCATCTGCAAGGACGCCGCGGAGAATCTCTACATCTGCGAATACGGCGGGAACGACCGCGTGCAAAAATTCACGCGCGAAGGCGAATTCCTCGCCGCGTTCGGCAGCTTCGGCACCGCGCCCGGCCAGTTCCAGCGCCCGTCCGGCCTCGCCTGGCACGACGCGAAAATTTACGTCGCCGACGCCATCAACAACCGCGTCCTCATTTTCACCGATGCCGGAAAATATCTCGGCCTGCTCGGCGCGGCGGGTCAGCCACTCGCCTTCCAGCTTCCCTACGACATCACATTCGCGCCGGACGGAAATTTCTACGTCATCGAGTACGGCGCAGGCCGCCTCTCGCGCATCGCGCCGGACGGCACACTGCTCGCGCAACTCGGCCGCACCGGCAGCGGCCCCGGCGAATTTGCGACACCGTGGGGCATCACGGTCGATTCACAAATGCGCATCCACATCGCCGACACGAAGAACCGCCGCGTCGTCACGCTGCGTTGGTGAAAACCACTTACCATGCACTCATGGGCACTTATGACGGAAATTTCACGCGCGCGTCTTTCCCGTTTGATGAGCCTGCCTGGCAAGGTTCCGTCTCAGCCCTCTGCATTAGTGTCCATCAGTGTCGATTAGTGGTTCTTCCCTTTAGTGCCACGCGGACTTCGCGGCGGATCACGATGCCGGGCCGGGCGGCTTCGAGAAGTGCCACGACTGCATCGACCGTGCGCGCGCGCCCGCTTTCCAACAGCCACGCGCCGACGGCTCCAGCCGTGCGCGAGTAGCCGGCTTTGCAGTGGATGAAGACGATGCCGCGCGCCGCTTCGTGCTCGATGAAACGGACGGCCTCGGCGAGTTGATCGGGATTCGGCGCGGTGAGATCGAGCACTGGCAGATGATGGTAGCGCGTTTTCAAAAACGGTTCCGCTTCGGAAAACTCGATCGTGAGATCGAGCACGGCGGTCACTCCGGCGGCAATCGCGGCGCGCGCGATTTCCGGCGTGGGCAGCGCGCCGATCCAGACTTGTGGCGTCACCTCGCTCCAGCGCGGCGATTTTCCCCGGTAGTAAATCCACGAAAGCCACTGCACGAAAAGCAGCGGGCCGAGCAGTGCTTTCGTCAGCCGCGTCAGTCGGCCATCGCGCTTCCGATAAATGCGCGCGCCGAATCCGCCGTAGCCAAACGCGCCGACGCCAAACGCGAACGCGGGCCAGACGAATGCGAAGGTCCACGGCCACGAGATGCGCGCGATTTGCGAGCAGGCCAGCGCCAGGATCGCGTAGCCAAAAGCGATGGCGCGATTCGCGGCGCGCGGCGCTGGCGTTTCATCGAAGTGGTAAAGATGCAGCGCGATCGCGCCGAGCCAGAATCCGCCGAACACATCGACGAGGTGATGCTGCCACGTCACGAGCGTCGAAATGCCGATGAGGCTGAACCAAGCGTGCGTCAGCCAGCGCCACGGGCCGCGGCTCACGCGCAGGAACATGCTGGCGAGCAGAGTGCGCAGCACGATGTGCAGCGAGGGGAAAAGATTGTGCGGCAGATCGAACGAATAAAGCGCCGCGAACATCGGCGCGAACAGTCCTTCGACATGCGGACGCGGGAACGCGAACCGCAGCGGGATGAGCAGGAAGCCGATGCACCCGGCGACGATGCAGAAGACGATGCGGCGGCGATGGACGGCGACTTCCTCGCGCGTGCGGCAGAGAAACGGCGCGATGACGAAAAGCAAATCCTCCGACCAATACGGGACGATGAGCGCGGGGATGACCGGCCAGGATCGCTCCCACGAAAATGCCCACACGCCGACATCGGAGCGTAGGCCGGTGAGGCGGTTGCAAATGTTGTACGCGACGATGAAGAGCAAGCCGGTGAACGCGACCGTGCCTGCGGCGGAAAGCCACGGACGCCTCATGCGCGCTTCATCGCGCAACGCGCCGTGCTCGCGACACAGTAAAAATCCCCCACGGATCAATCGCCTGCGTCTCCTTCTCAAAGCCCGCGTCACGGACCAGTTCATCCATCTCCGCCTGCGTGCGGCGGCGCATCACCCACGGCTGGCCCTCGCGGTTTTTCAACACGCCCGCAATGAAACGAAGCTGCGGATGCCACGGCTGGCCGGTGTAGATCAGCACGCCGCCGGGCTCGATTGCCTCGGCAAATCCCGCGAGGCACGCGCGGGCGGCGTCGTTGCTGGGGAAAAGTTCGAGCAGGCCGGAGACGATGCCGATGGTGGGCCGCGGATCGAGGCTGGCAAAGGAGGCGCGGTCAAAGGCGTCGCCCTGCACGATCTTCACGCCGTCGAGTTTGAGCGCCGCGCGATGCTTTTCCGCGACATCGAGATTCGCCTGTTTGTAATCGCGGAGCGTGGCCGTCGCGGGGATGTCGCGCAGGGCCGCGAGCGTCTCCAGCACGTAGCGCCCGCCGCCGCACGCGGCATCGAGAATGTGGACGCGCTTGCCTGCCGCGTGCAGTTCGCGGATCGCGTCGCGCAGCATTTCCTCGAGATGTTTCCGCCGCATCCGAATGCCGCTCCAGCCGGGACTTTCGAGATACGCGCGATCCATCATCGCGCCGATGGCCGATGTGCCGCGCGGCTGGTTTTCATAGACGTAATCCAGCGTCTCGCCCGAATCGAACCCGCTGCGCAAACCGAGCGCAATGCCTTCGCTCAGCCGCCCGAGCGTGCTGAACGCGACCTGCCCGGCTTTCCCGGCGAGCGTGTTCGGCGCGTCGAGCATTTCGTGGTATTCCGTCTTCGTGAAACCGTGCCGGTCCGCATCGCGCAAGGCTGGCAAAGGCGCGGGGGGCGACGCGAAAAGGCGCGTCACGAATTCGCGCACGTCATCGACGACGGTGCGGCGCTCGCGCTCGTGAAAGATCGCGTGATGAAATCCGGGAAGCAGCCGCAGCGTTTTGTCCGCCGACGAAAGGCGGTCGTAGAACTCGCGCTGCGCCTGGTTTTCCACGACCCAATCCGCGCCTGCCGAAAACATGAGCATCGGCACGCGGATCGCGGCAGCATCGGCGACGAGGCGCGTGCCGGTGTCGTGCAAATCGAGCAGCATGTTCACGGCGATCTGCGGAAAAATGAGCGGGTCTTCCGCGTAAAGCCGCGCCTCCTTCGCATCGTGCGTGAGCATGTGCGCCTTCACGTAGCTCTTCACAAAACCCGCTCCGAAAAACTTCTGGCGGAAGCGCAGCGCAGGCACCGCGAGCGGCACGTAGAGCCGCACTCGGAACGCCGGCGTCGCCAGCACTAGCCCGCGAATCGGCGGCGCGAAATCATGCACCCAAGCGCCCGCGACCACCGCGCCGACGCTGTGCGCGACGACGATCATGTCCTCGATGGCGATGCCGTGCTGCTTTGCAATGTGGCGAGCGAACGCATCCACATCGCGGATCAAAATGCCGATGTGCTCCGCCGAACCACGCTCCCCCGGCGACGCGCCGTGCCCGCGCGCATCCCACGCGAAAACGTCCACGTCTTCGAGTGCGAGTGCGTCCACGGTTTCCTGCCAGCGGCCGGAGTGCTCGTGTCCGCGATGGAAGAGGACGAGCGCGCGTTTCGAGAGCGTCGCAGCGGGCCAGTGGCGGTAGTGCAGCAGCGCACCGTCGTGCGAAGGAAAGTCCGCTTCAATTGGATTCATGGCGCGGGAACTTGCGGCAGAGCCGTCAGGAAATCGAGCAGGTCGTTCATGTCCTTTGGCGTGAGGCCGGCGGCGATCGTGTTGGGCATCAGGGAGCGCGCGGGGCGCTCGATCTTGGCGATGTCCGCGCGCTTCACCGCGCGCTCGGTGCCGCCGGGTATTCGCAGGATGATGCCGCCGGGCGATTCGTTGGCGATGATGCCTTCGATGGTTTCTTCGGCTTTCGTCGTCACGACGCCGAGGGGAAAACCGGCGGTGAGTTCGCGCGATGGCTCGGTGATGTTGCCGAGCAATTTTTCGCGTCCGCCAAAACGCGCGCCATCGAGATCGGGACCGATCGCGCTGCCTTCGCCCGCGAAGCGATGGCACACTGAGCAGCGCGCGGTGAAAATCGTGTGACCGTTTCCCGGCGGCAGTTTTGTCGCGGTGGAAAACGCGGGGCGCAGCAGCGGCTCGATGGCCAACATTACATACGGAGCGTACGGCCCGCGTGCGACGAATGCCCAAACCACTTCGTTGCGCACGCGAGAGGATGGATCTTTTACGAGCGGATCGACGAGTTCGAGCTTATCGCTCAGCCGCACGGCATTCGCGCGTACGTCCGCATCTTTGTCACGAAGCGCACGCTGGAGTGTTGCATCGTCGAGCGCGCCGAGGCCGCGGAGGACTTGCAGCACAAGAATTTGCGAGGCTGCCGCGGCAAAACTTTTCTTGAGCGCGGGGACGGCGGTTACGTCCTGCCGCTGATGCAGCAAGCGCGCGGCGGTGTCGCGGTGCCAACCGTTCGGATGCGTGAGCGTTTCCACCAACTCGGGCGTCGTCATCTTGCCAAGCTGCGGCGCGGGGCGCGCGGTCGTGCCGTCGGCGACGATGCGGTAGATGCGCCCGCGATCGTTGCCGGAGTTGAGATCGAGTTTGGATTTGAGCGGTTCCGGCAGCGACCACGGATGCTCGATCACTTC